>CASGVX010000082.1 GCA_949346185.1 uncultured Lachnospiraceae bacterium | reverse complement strand
CGGTGGTGGTTCTGCAAAGAAATGCGCAGCTCTTTTGCCACCGTGTCCAGCTTATATCGTTTCAGGTCCGGCAAGAGTGCTCTGGCCACAGACACCGTATCTATCACGGTAAAGTCCGTCTCCATTCCCCGCTCCCTGGCTTTCTGCTCTATGAACCCCATATCGAAGCTGGCATTGTGAGCTACCATCACCGCTCCCTGGCAGAAGGATAGGAACCGGGGCAGGATGGCATCTATATTTTCTGCTCCAGCTACCATGGAATCATCAATTCCCGTCAGTTCTTGAATGTGATAGGGGATGGGTCTTTCCGGATTCACAAACTCGCTAAAGGTGTCGCCCATCACCCCGTCTACCACCTTGACGGCTCCAATCTCGATAATTTCATTGCTCTTCGGGCCAATCCCGGTAGTCTCCAAGTCGAACACGACGAATGTGTCATGAAAATCCTGTCCCTTTCCGTTCTTTACCGTCTCAATCAGGTCATCCACCAGATAGGCCTCCACCCCATAGAGCATCTTAAAATCCTCCTCCGGGCTGACCTCGTGATCCGCATCCGGAAAGGCCTGCACCACACCGTGATCCGTGATGGCCAAAGCCGGATGTCCCCAGCCCTTCGCCGTCTTCACAAAATCCCGCACCGGCACCACGGAATCCATCTCGCTCATCTGGGTATGGGCGTGGAGCTCTACCCGCTTCTTCCCCTCATAGGCGTCCATCCGCTTCACCCGGGTATCCACCCCGGGCTTCATGCCCTTGATGGATCCCATGGTAATCTCCCGGCTGTAGGTATCGTACATGGGATTTCCCTTAATCTTGATAAAAGAGCCCTTTTTCACATTCTCCCGCATCAGTTCCAGTTCTTCTTTTTCAAGAAATATTTTTGCCATAATCGAATCGGTGAAATCAGACAGGTTGAACATATAAATCACTTTCTCATTCCTGATTTCCCGCTCCTCCACAGAAAGCACCATGCCCTCGATGACAGCCTCCGGAACTTCTCCCTGGATATCGGCAATCTTAATCACTTCCCCCTCGCAGTTCCTTCCATAAAAGCAATCCGGATCCGCCGGACCCTTCCCCCACTTGCCACCACTCTTTTTGTAAAACCCCTTCTTCCCCTGGCTCCGAGACTTGTCCCCATAGTTTTTCCCGGAAGAGGCCTCTTTTTCCTTCTTCCTGGCAGAGTCCCCTCTAGCCTTGGCAACCTGTCCCGGCTTGGGCGCCGGCGCAGTCATTTCAGGGACATTTCCCCCAAGTGGCACGTCAAAGCCCATCATGGCTCCATTTGCCTCTCCCGAAGGCACGTCGAAGCCCATCATGGCTCCATTTGCCTCTCCCGAAGGCGCATCGAAGCCCATCATGGCTCCATTTGCCTCTCCCGAAGGCGCGTCGAATCCCATCATGGCTCCATTTGCCTCTCCCGAAGGCACGAAAGAATCCCCCATTCTATCCCCCCCGCCTCCGGAAGCCTGTTGTTCATATCCCATCCTGGAAAAGACATGCCCATCTCCCTGCCCCGCCCCCTCTGCGCAGCCAGCGCCCGGAATGGAATCTGTGCGGGACGAAGGAGACAAGTCCTGATTTCCCGGAAGTGCGGCATACTCCTCCGGAGACATGGAAGCTTTCTCATACAGATTCTTCACCCGGCTGCTAGTGTAATATCCCTGCTCATTCCTCCGAAACACCTCGTAACCCTCCGGCTCCCTGGACTGGCTCTCCAGAGAAAAGGAAACTGCCATCTCTATTGCAAAATCCGCCTTGCTTCTAAAAATCTCCTGTATGTACTCTTTTAACTCCTGTTCCCTAGCACGAAACAACATATCATCCTCACAGGCAATGCGCATCAGATTCCCCTCAATAGATACCTCCCCCCGGTACAGCATATTAAAAAGAAGAACATTCTTCTCCTTTAGCAGCAGCAAAATGCTCTCCGAATACTCTCTCCAAAATGCCTCCGGCGTATAGCTGCCAGGCAGCGTGAAATGCTCCCGCACAGCCGCAGAAAACTTCATCCTTGCAAATTCTTGCCCAAGGGCATACTCCAACAGGCCAATCTCCCGAAAAGGAATGATATGGTCGCTCTCCAGATACACCGTCACCCTTCCCGCCTGCTTGGATATGAGCACCCTTTTTACGAATACTTTGGAAAAGACCTTCTTCTGACGGTCCGTCAGAGAAAGTCCTTCAAATGTCTCCAATAATAATTTTTCCATATGGCACACACCTTTGTAGCATTTGTAACATTCATTCACATGTTACCATTCGTTCCAGTTCCTCCTTCAATGCCTGCAGCAGCTCTGCCTCAGGCACTTTTCTCAGCACCTCGCCCTTTCTCATCACCAGGCCTTCTCCCTTTCCCCCGGCAATGCCCAAATCAGCCTCCCTAGCTTCCCCGGGGCCATTGACCACGCAGCCCATCACCGCCACCTTGATATCCAAGTCCATATCCCTGACCATCTCTTCCACTTGTCCCGCCAAGCCTATTAAGTCAATCTGGGTGCGGCCACAGGTAGGGCAGGACACCACGGTAACGCCACCCTTTCTCAGCCCCAAAGTTTTCAAGATCAGTTTCGCCGCCCGTACTTCCTCCACCGGATCTCCCGTGAGGGATACTCGAATGGTATCGCCGATTCCCTGATACAGAATATTTCCCAAGCCAATGGCAGACTTCATGCTCCCCGTCAGCACGGAGCCGGACTCCGTAATCCCCACATGAAGGGGATAGTCTGTCTTTTCGGCAATCAGTTCGTGGGCTTTGATGCACATCAGCACATCAGAGGACTTGATGCTAATGACCATCTGGTCATAGCCCATCTCCTCCACCATGCGCACCTTGTCCAAGGCACTCTCCACCAGCCCCTCCGCCGTCACCCTTCCATACTTTTCCACAAGTTCTTTCTCCAAGGAGCCGCTATTGACCCCCACACGGATGGGAATGCGCCGCTCCTTCGCCACATCCACCACGGCCTGTACCCGCTCCCTAGAGCCAATATTCCCCGGATTGATGCGAATCTTATCAGCCCCATGCTCCATGGCGGCAATGGCAAGACGGTAATCAAAATGAATATCCGCCACCAAGGGGATATGAATCTGCCTCTTGATTTCAGACAGGGCTCCTGCCGCCTCCATAGTGGGCACAGCGCAACGGATAATCTCGCATCCCGCCTGCTCTAATTCCAGAATCTGGGCCACCGTAGCTGCCACATCCTCCGTCTTCGTATTCGTCATAGATTGGATGGCGATGGGATGTCCCCCGCCAATGATACAATTTCCAATCTGAATTGCCCTCGTACTTTCTCTCGCCATCTTCGACATCTTCTCCCTCCTTTACGTTTCCCTTTACCTGCTAAATATCCTGGCAATGTCATTATACATGACCACTACCATCAGGAGCATCAGGAGCACAAAGCCCGCAAAATGCACATACCCTTCCTTATCCTTGTCAATGGGCTTACGCCGGATAGCCTCTATGACAATGAACAGCAGCCGCCCGCCATCCAGTGCCGGCAGGGGAAGAAGGTTCATCACTCCCAGGTTGGCACTTAACAGCACAGACATATACAGGATATCCAGAAGCATCTCGCTCATGCCAATCTGGCTGCTCTCCTCAATCACGTTCCCCACCGTATCCACAATGCCCACCGGGCCGGACAGGTCTTTCACGCTAAGCTTTCCCGTAATCAGCTGCCCCAGGCTGGCCACAGTGGTCTCAATCCAATATTTCACTTCCACCACGCTATATTTCAAAATATTGATGGCATTCTGCCCCTTGACACGCTCAGCGGCAAAGAGCCCCAACGTCTTTGTCTTATAAGGCTCGGGCTTGACGGTATAGGATTTGGCCTGGCCATCCCGGGCAATCTCGAAGACAATCTCAGAGCCATTGGCGTTGTTCTTCTCCATGGTAAGCTTCAATTCTTCCCCATTGGAAACCTTGGTGCCATTGACGGACAAAATCACATCCCCCACCTTGATGCCGGCCTTCTCGAAAGGCTTTCCCTCAGAAATAGCAGAAATCTTGGTGTTATCCATCTTGTTCGGCGCATAAGAGAAGCCAAAAAGATAGGTTTCATAATTGGGATTCACCTTGATGGTCTTCTCCTTGCCATCCCGATCCACCACCACGTCAATCTCATCTCCCGTCAGCGGATGCAGTTGGAGATAGGTGTCAATCTCCCTGCCGATAGAAATATGATGGCCATTGATGCTCTTAACCTCGTCTCCCACCTCAATGCCCGCCAGCTTCGCCGGCTGGTTGTCATAAAGATACCTCACGATAGGGAAATCAATTCCACTATTTGCCAATATAATGATGGAGAATAGAAAGGCGAGAATGAAATTGAACAAAGGCCCTGCAAATACGATAGAAAATCTGGCCCACTTTCCCTTGGCATTGAAGGACTCCTCGGAATCGTTGTCCTCGTCCTCCCCCACCATGGCACAGGAACCGCCAATAGGCAGCAATTTCCAAGAATACTTGGTCACATCCTGCCAAACCTCCTCTCCCTCAAAAGCCTTCTGGGAGCAGAATAACTTGCACCGAAAGCCTTCGGAAGTCTTTGCCACAGTAATAATCCTAGGACCCATTCCCACGGAAAATTCCGGAACCCCCACGCCATTCTTCTTCGCCAGCAGAAAGTGTCCAAACTCGTGCGCCACTACAATCACAGTAAATATCAGCAATGCAACAACAATATTCATAAATTACCTCAATTCTATATCATCAAAAATAATATCTGATCCCATGCTTCTCTTATTTGCTACCATCGGCTTTTCTCTGTTACTAATCCAGAATCTCTTTGCCGGATTTTTTACCGGCTTTGCAATTCTTTCCACCTATCCTCGATATATTCCCGGGTATCCCGCTCCACCGCAAGAATATCCTCCAGAGAGGGATGCCCCACCAAATCATGATGCTCCATGGCGTCCTCCAGAATTTCCGCCATAGCCAGGTATCCAATCTTCCTCTCTAGGAAAAGTTCCACCGCCTTCTCATTGGCGGCATTGAACACCGCAGGCATGCTCCCCCCCGTCCTTCCCGCCTCATAGGCCAAAGACAATCCGCGGAAAGTATCCATATCCGGCATCTCAAAAGAAATGGCTGAAAGCTTGGAAAAATCCAAGGGCTCTCCCATCCGCTGCCGCCGCTCAGGATAGCACAGGGCATACTGGATGGGCAGCCGCATATCCGGCGTCCCCATCTGGGCCATCACCGCCCCGTCCCGGTATTCCACCATGGAATGGATAATGCTCTGGGGCTGCAGCACCACCTGAATCCTGTCGAAATCCACATCAAAGAGCCATCTGGCCTCCATCACCTCCAACCCCTTGTTCACCATGGTAGAGGAATCAATGGTAATCTTCTTTCCCATAGACCAGTTGGGATGATTCAGGGCATCTTCCACCGTCACCTCCCGAAGCTGCTCCCGGGTCTTTCCCCGAAAGGGCCCCCCGGAAGCCGTGAGGAGAATCTTTTCCACCTCGCTGCTATGTTCTCCATTCAGACACATAAAGATCGCAGCGTGCTCGCTGTCCACCGGCAGGAACTTCACGCCCTTCTCCCTCACGAGAGGCATAATGAGATGTCCCGCAGTGACCAATGTCTCCTTATTGGCAAAGGCGATATCCTTCCCCGCCTTGATTGCCTCTATCACCGGGAGAATCCCTATCATCCCCACCACGGAAGCCACTGCCATGTCCCCCTCGTCCATAGTGGCACAGGCAACCATGCCCTCCATGCCGGTCACCACCTCCACGGAAGGCAGGTCAGAGAGACGTTTTTTCAACTCCATGGCCTTTTCCTCTAGATACACGCAGACTAACTTAGGCAGAAATTCCCTGACCTGCTGCTCCAACAAGTCAATGCTGCTCCTAGCAGCCAGCGACACCACCCGCATCTCCGGATTGGCCCGCACCACCTCCAGCGTCTGGGTTCCAATGGAGCCTGTGGCACCCAGCAACATAATATTTTTTCTCATTACACTACTCCAATCTAAACTTCCATGCAAGATATTACTATTCACGGCTGCGCCGCTCGTATTTATAGTCCAAAAAATATCACAAAATAATACACAATCGGCGAAATAAAGATAATGCTGTCAAAGCGATCCAGAATCCCGCCGTGACCGGGAATCAGCTTCCCATAATCCTTGATGTCATGGTTTCTCTTGATGGCAGAAGCCGCCAAATCCCCAATCTGGGAAATTACCGAAGACACGCCGCCGATGACGGCAAACTGCCACCAGTAATTGGCATCCTGAAAGAAGGCGAGGGCAAAGAGAAATCCAATCAGCGCCGCGCCAATTACGCCGCCCGCACACCCCTCAATGGTCTTATTCGGACTGAGTTCCGAGGGCATCTTGTGCTTTCCCAGAAGCTTTCCCACGCAGTAGGCGCAAGTGTCAGACCCCCATGCGCCGATAAAGATCAGCCACACGTAGAGTATGCCATTCTCCACATAGCGGAGGCGGAACACGAAGGAAAGCATCACCGTCACGTAAATCAGCCCGAACACCAGCATGGTAATCTGGTTCGCATGGTACTTTGGATAGGCGATGACATACATAGCCATAAAGACAATCAGCGTGAGCACCAGCCACAGAATAATATACTCATGATACTTAGCATATCGGATGGCATTTTCCGTGGTGTCCGTGAGCAGGCTAGCTCTGTTCAATAAGAGCACATCCAGCACAATGCTGGACAGATAGCCCGCCACTGCCGGCAAAGACTTCTCCATCCCTACCGTGCGATACAGTTCAAACAGCCCAATCACGGAAATCGCCATGATGAGCCCGAAGAGCACGTAGCCACCATAAACCAAGGACGCAATGGCGATTGCCATCAAAACAATTCCACTCAATAATCTCGTACGAAACATCTCTATTCTCCATTCTTCCATTTATACCCCGCCAAATCGACGATCCCTTCCCTGGTAGAAGGCCACCGCCCGCTCCAGTTCCCCGGCATCAAAATCCGGCCACAGCACATCTGTGAAATATAACTCCGTGTAGGCCATCTGCCATAACAGATAATTGGAGAGTCGCTGCTCCCCGCTGGTGCGTATCATCAAATCCGGATCCGGAATCCCTCTGGTATCCAGATAGTCGCCAATCACCTCCTCGGTAATCTCCTCCGGGGACAGGCTCCCCTCCCTCACATCCATGGCCAGCCGTTTTATGCCACGGCGCATCTCATCCCGACTGCCATAGTTTAACGCCACCTGAAAATGCAATCCCGTATTCCCAGCCGAGAACTCCTCCAGTTCCCGAATGCGCTCCTGCAAATCCGGTTCCAGCCGGGTGATATCCCCGATGACCCGCACCTGCATATTATTTTTCTTGCTGGTCTTCAAGCAGTCCGACAGGTACTGGTGCAGCAGCTTCATCAGCGCATCCACTTCCCCCTTTGGCCTTGCCCAGTTCTCCGTGGAGAAGGCATACATCGTCACATACTCAATGCCCATATCCCATGCCGCCTTGCAGATTTTCTCCACATTTTTACTCCCCGCCGCATGCCCTGCATTTCTAGGCAGAAAACGCTTCTTCGCCCACCTTCCGTTTCCGTCCAGAATGATGGCCACATGCCGGGGAATCCCTCTATTTTCATCAGACATTTGACTCTCCTCATTTTCTCATTGTGGTAATGCTGCGCCCCATGGCTCCCCCTGAAAACTATGGATTTCTTAAGGGGGAAATCATGCCGGCCAAACAGCAAAAGGGACAGACCAAAAGATCCATCCCTCTGCCATCCAGTCTGCTACACTGTCATAATTTCCTTTGACTTGTCATCCACCATCTGTTCAATCTTAGAGATGAACTCGTCTGTCAACTTCTGCACGTCCGCCTCGCCAGACTTCAATTCATCCTCAGAAATCTCATTGGCTTTCTGCTCCTTCTTCATGGCATCATTGGCATCCCTGCGGATATTCCTGACAGCCACCTTGGCATTCTCTCCCTTTTTCTTGATATCCTTCACCAGCTCCTTGCGCCTCTCCTCCGTCAATTCCGGAAATGTCAGGCGAATCGCCTTCCCGTCATTATTTGGCGTCAATCCCAAATCAGAGACAAGGATGGCCTTCTCGATTTCCTTAATCATGCTGGCCTCCCAAGGCTGAATCACCAAAGTGCGAGCCTCCGATACGGAAATATTCGCCACGGACTGCAGATTCGTCGGCTGTCCGTAGTAATCCACCGTCACCTTATCCAGTACATGGGGATTGGCTCTCCCCGCCCGAATGGTAGCGTATTCATTCGCCAGGCTATCCAGCGATTTCTTCATTTTCTCCTGATAAGTATCTAGTTCCATTTTATTTCCCATACCTTTCTATCATCTGCTAAGGAACTGTTAAGAAATAAATCTTCACATTTTGCTTGCTGGAATCTCCATC
>CASGVX010000081.1 GCA_949346185.1 uncultured Lachnospiraceae bacterium | reverse complement strand
CAGACGATTGGGTTCCACGTCATCCACAATCAGAACCGTTTCCCCGGATGCCTTTTCATTCACACTTTCACAATCCATATCCGCACCTCCTCTCTCAACTCTTGAACTCACTGTATCATTTGGCTGATCTGCTCATATCCAGACATAATCTTATCATAATTCTCCTTCTGAATCGCCATCTTCAGCCGAAGGATTACTCGCTTCACATCCGAAGGCGCCTCCATCGTCAGCTGCCGCACCGTCTCCATAAACATCTCTGCCTTCTCCCAATTCTCCATCTCCACGCAGAGAATCAACTTGGAAAGCGTCCTTTCTAAAGTCTCCCTATTCTCTCTGGTGCCATAAATCCGGCTATCATCCTGCTTCTCCACAGAAGGCACTCCCTGCATAGAGGGCACGGACAGAATCATATCATCCTGAGATGTGGCGGCTTCCTCTTCCTTCACCCCCACCCAAATAGAAAATGAGAAAGTACTTCCCTGATTCTTGTTACTCTCCACCTCAATGCTTCCGCCCATCATCTCCACAAGCTGCTTGCAGATATTCAGCCCAAGGCCAGTACCACCATATTTTCTGGAAATCGAGGCATCCACTTGGGAAAAACTTTGAAACAATTTATCCTTATCTGCCTGATCGATGCCGATTCCTGTATCCTTCACAATGAAAAACAATTCAATCCGATCATTAATCTGGGCAGTTTTGAGCACTTCTACCGAGATTTTCCCCACTGCCGTAAACTTCTGCGCATTTGATAAGAGATTATTCAGAACCTGTACAATGCGCAATTCGTCGCCTATAATATTTTCTGGAACCTTTGGCGATATGGTCACAAAAAATTCCAGCCCCTTCTCGGTAATTTTATTGCTATGATTCTTCTTTACATAATCCATCATATTGCGGAAATGAAATTCACGAGTTTCCAGCGTAAATTTCCCCGCCTCCAATTTAGAAAAATCAAGAATATTATTCATGATTTTATACATATCGCTGCAGCACCGTTCGATTACCCGCAGCGTCCGCTCCGTCCTCTCGTCAATGTCCTCTGCCAGAAGTTCCTTTGCATTGCCCAAGATGCCGTTCACCGGCGTGCGGAGCTCATGGGTCACATTGGCCACAAACTCGGACTTCACCTTCATGGCCTGCTCCGCCTCCTGCCTGACCTGCTCCACTTCCCTGTTCAAATGTTCCTTCTCCAGAACATCAATCGCCATGCATATGTATTGCCCGGAATCTCCAGTTTTCTGCAGGATTCGAGTCTCTACCGGAAAACAGGTACGATTCTTCCGGTATGCCACAAGGCTCTGCACTCCCTCCCCAAATGGGTACTCTGTCTCAAACCCCTCTTCAGTTGTCTGAAAGGTATTCGGGAAAACTTCGCTAATGTGTCTGCCCAGCAAATCTTCGCCAAATTCCAACCTTCTCTTTGCCGAATTATTCGCATAGGAAATAATCCCTTTCCCACCAAACATCAGAACCATCTCCAGTGCATCCTCTACTGGAAACATGTTGTTCTCATTCTGTTCCATACGCATTCCCCACACCTTTCCGTTATCCATGCCAAGCTTTGCTATCATACTGTATGCTAGCAACTCAAAAATAACAGGCAGCAAAACTTTTCCTTTCACTGCCTGCTATCAATCTACGATTCATAACCAGTAAACATCTCAATCGCTTTCACAATACTGAAGAAATGTACCTTAGCAAGCCCGAAGCAGAAGTTCACAGATTCCATATAGAAATAAAATAGCACTTTTACATCTAAATGTCAAGCAATCCGCCATCCTATTCCGTGATGTATTTCTGCAACGTGCGCATGCATTCCTTGACGTCCAAAGGCTTTGTCAGATGGGCATCCATGCCGCTCTCAAAGCAGCGCTGGGCATCGTCTGCAAAGGCATCCGCCGTCATGGCAATGATTGGCAAATCCTTATCGGGGCGATCCAGTGCCCGGATGGCCCTAGTGGCATCATACCCATTCATGACAGGCATTCTCACATCCATCAAAATCCCCTTATAGTATCCGGGCTCTGATGCAGAAAACATATCCACGCACTCCTGGCCATTCTCAGCCCGCTCCAGCACCAAGCCCACCATGGAGAGAATCTCGTTGGCAATCTCCCAGTTCAGGTCAATGTCCTCTGCCAGCAACATGCGCACTCCTTGGAAATCAACGCTCTCCTGATCGTTCTTGATTTCCTCCTTCACGCCGTCCACATACTGTTTCAGACGGAAGAACAAGGTAGACTTGAAGAGGGGCTTGGAGATAAATCCCTCGATATCTGCCGTAGAGATCTGATTTTCTATCTCGCTCCAATCATACGCCGATATCAGGAAGGTTGGAATCTCCCCAATCCGTCTCTTGATCTCACGGATGGTCTGAATCCCATCCATCCCCGGCATCTTCCAGTCAACCAGAACAAATTGGTAATCGTCTTTGTTATTGTGACGCTCCTCTATCATATCCACTGCCTGGCTGCCAGTCAGCGTCCAATCCGCACGAACGCCAAGTTCTTTTAAATTCTCCACGGCACTGAGGCAGAGAGCCTCATTATCATCCACCACAAGCACATTCCATTCCGGCAGTTTCATATGCTCATGGCTCTCCTCCACCCTTTTCAAATCAAGGGTGATATGAAATTTGGTTCCCTTTCCCTGTTCACTGTGCAGCTCTATCTTGCCGCCCATCAGACTGATAATGCTCTTGGTGATAGACATCCCCAGCCCGGTACCCATAATCTTATGAACCTCTTCCGTTTCCTCCCGCTCAAAAGTGTCAAATATCTTCTTTTGAAATTCTTCCGACATGCCGATTCCCGTATCTTCCACGATGAAATGGGTACGCACATACTCCTCCCCCCGGGGAGATTCATCCTGATACAGATGCACGTCGATGCGCCCCTCCTCCTTCGTGAATTTCACCGCATTGGACAATAGGTTCAGAAGGACTTGGTTCAGGCGGACGCCATCACAGTATACCGACTCGGACTCTATCTTCTGGATAAAGATATCAAAACACTGTTTCCTCGCCTTGACCTCCGGCTGCATAATGCTTACGATGTCATCCATAGTCTCTCTCAGAGAGGTGGGAATGATATTCAGCGTCATTTTGCCGCTTTCTATTTTTGACATGTCCAGCACATCATTAATCAGTCCCAGCAAATGCTTGCTGGACATTTTCACCTTTTTCAGGCAGTCATCTACCCTGGCAACATCCCTCACATCCTTCTGGGCAATTTCCGTCATTCCGATAATGGCATTCATCGGAGTACGAATATCATGGCTCATGCTGGAAAGAAACTCGCTCTTCGCCATGTTGGCACGAAACGCCTGCTCCTTGGCCTTATTGGCCTCTTTGAGCTGCTCTTGGGATAGGCGGTAATACATGATAAAAATCACTAGCATTACCAACAGCAAAGCACCCACGGATAACATCATGGCGATCAGGCGGACTGCATCCAGATTCTTCACTGCGCTGTCAAACTTGCCAGTAGGCATGATAGAGATTAGATACCAGTCTGTCTTTTCATCAGAAACCGGAGAGCAAAACAGATATCTCTTCTCATCCTCCACTGTGACAATAGTAGAGTAATTTCCATTATCCTCCATCGCCTTCCGAAGCCCATCCGAAACATCCTTAGAACTGATTCCATCATGCTCTTTAATCGTAGCATGAAGCCGTTCAAAATAATTCTCCCGGAAAGCATCCCTATTCCGAATGACGAAAGTCCCATCCTTGGCAATGAGATGGGAGTACATCACCGCATCCTTCTCGTTCAGATAGAGAGCATTGGCCATATATTCCATAGAAACACCGGCAATCAGGACACGGCTCCTCCCTCCATTTTTAAGCGGAAGATCTACTGACACTGCCAATACAAGGAATTTCCCCCCCTCTTTATCCGTGGCATACCCAATTGCCTGCACATCATCCTGCAGCCCCGATACCATCTGAGCATATTCATTGATGTGCAGATCCTCCCCCATGATTTTCTCCGCAAGGCCTTCCTCGTCAAACAATGCCAGATAGGTGAATTCCCTCACCTCTGCACCTTCCTTCAATTCCTGCATCATTTCAGGCCCATAGCCGATATCTCTAAGTTCGAACCGCTTCACGATTCCATTCACCTGGCTCAGCCTCAGATTTATAATGGAATTGAACTTCTGCTTGAGCTGCAAATTCATCTCCGACATATAAATACTGCTGATTTCAGACAGGGACTTCTCCGTCTCATTCGACATAAACATGGTCAGAGATGTAAAAACCATGAAACACGCCACTACAACCGCTATGCCTCCGCATGTCAAAAAATGCAGAATCTTTTTCCTCATTGCCCGATTTTCTTCCATTATCACTCGTTCCTTTCATCCGGCACAAAAATATGACGTTACCGTTCACCTCGCAACCAGCCACAGAACTGCTTGCAACACTGAATGCACGCATTTTCCATAAATCATGCAAAATGACACCGCTAAGCCCATGGACCTATTTCTCCCTATTTCTCCGGTTCTTCCGCTCTATCTTGTCAATGCAGGCATCAAAAGCTTCCATCACCTTTGGATTAAATGTGCCACACTCCCCATCCTTTATCATCTGCACTGCCTTCTCATGGCTGAAAGCCTTCTTGTAGACCCGATCCGAGGTTAGGGCATCGTATACGTCCGCAACGGATACCACCTGCGCCCAGATGGAAATATCATCTCCGCTGAGACCGTCAGGATACCCCCTTCCATCCCAGCGTTCATGATGGTGCCTGCAGATATCGTAACTGTAATCGTACAGCCCCTTCTCCATAATATGAGGGATCTTATGCAAAATCTCGCACCCCTTTACCGTATGCTGCTTCATAATCTCAAACTCTTCTTTTGTCAATTTCCCGGGCTTATTCAATATCTGATCCGGCGTGGAGACTTTTCCTACATCATGGAGGATGGAGGACATGACAATCTTGTCAATCTCCTCTTTCGGCAAACGGTACTCCTGATACATCTTGCTCACCTGCTGCATCAGAATCTTGGTCAGGCTGCTGATTCGCTTCACATGCTCTCCAGACTCCCCGTCCCGGAACTCAATTACCGTTGCAAGAGTCTCTACCAGGGAGCGATTCAGATTACTGAGCCTTTCCACCTGCTCTTCCACGATTCTTTCCAACTCATTCCGATGGCCATATAATTCAATCACATTGCTAATCCTGCACTTCAGGAAATGAGCCAAGAAGGGCTTCCTTATCACGTCCACCGCCCCCAGATGATATCCCTCCAAAAGCATCTGCTGGCTATCTGCCGCAGTAATGAGAAACACGGGGACTGTCTCCGTCTTCCCCTGACGGTTCATCTCCCGGAGCACCTCCAGCCCATTCATCTCCGGCATTAGCAGATCCAGCAATACGGCAGAAATATTTTGATCCTCGCCAATCATCTCCAACGCCCGCCTGCCATCAGGCGCCTCCAAGATCTCATAATCCTCCTTGAAAATCTCGGACAGTATCACCCTGTTGATTTCTATATCGTCTACAATCAGTATTTTCTTCTTGTTTTCCATCTCTCTCCTCATATCTAACATCTAAGCCATCCTACAACAAAAGTGCCAGCCACCCCATGTCGGCTGGTTTATTTATGCCTCTCAATACATTGAATGATCTCTTTCTGAACAGGCAGGATTTTCTCGAAAGCCGCCTTGGCCTCCACAGGTTTCCCTTGCCGGAGCAGGTTCACAATCTCCGTGTACGCATCATAGACCGGCGTGACGGACAGATTCCCAGAAGCCCCTTTAAGGGCATGGGTCTTTTCAATCAATTCCCCGCAGTCATCGCAGTCAAACTCCTCTATCTCAATGGGAGTATCATTCATCAGCTTGGTAAACGTGCCCAGCATTCTCTCATAGAGGGAGGCATTGCCCATGAGCCTCTGCACGCCCTCGTCAGTATTTACTCCCAGTTCCTTCAACTCTTCTAATAAACCCATAAAAATACCCATGCCTTTCCAGTGCCCGCAAACTTAAATGCGCAAGTAATGCGCTATGCCGCAGCACAATATTTGCAAAGCAAACAAAGTTCCCAATCTTGCCAAGGCAAAATTTGCTTCTATTTTATCACAATTTATTTCCCACCGCAACCAATTTATAGATTGTATTCCACGCCGTCAGATTTCACTAAGAAAGCCATCCCCATGGTGCCAAGCCCGGTACTGCTGGCACAGGACACGGAAGCCTTTTCCAATATCACATTCTCAAAAGGAATGCACTTTAACACTTCCTCTACAAATTCCTTCTGCTGCCTGACCGTGCAGCCCGCATGGGTAATGAATACCACCCTGGAATCAATCCCTGCTTTCCTGCGAAGCTTCCTGCGGATATACCGCCTCCTTGCAGCCTCCGGCTTTCCAAAAGAAAAGGCATGGACTTTCATGCCCCCCTGCTGCATCTCTACCACCGGATACAGCCTAAGCCTCCGGCATAGCCATCCCGCTCCTCCGCCCATTCTTCCCTCTCCCCGGGGAAGGAGAAGGGAGGTGTCAATCAATTTTTTCACCTGATTTAATTCACTGCACAGCGCATCCACCTGATTGCAGCCATTTTCCAACAGCCTGCATGCCGTCAGTACCAGCAGTCCCTCGCCGCAGGTAATCTGTCCCGCATCTATCACATGCACATGGTCAAATCCCCGAGCTGCCGCTAGGGCATTCCCATATCCCATGCCCGCATCGGCTGCCATGGAGATATGAATCACATCCTCCGCCTCCGTCAGCGCCTCCGCATAGAACAACTCATATTCCTCCACGGATGCGCTGACAGTGGATGTCCGATTCCCCTCTCTGGACAGATACCGGGACAGATTATCTGCATCAATTTCCACCGTATCCCGGAAGATGCCCTTCTCCGTCTCAATATACTGATACATCATCTTAATGTGATAACGTTCCATATATTTCTCAGATAGATCACTTACACAGTCCGTGGAAATCTGCAATTTCTTCCGCTTCCTGCCCAGCACGCCCTTTGCCGCCGGAACGTCCTGCCCTTCCTCTGGATTCCTTTGATATTCAATCAGTTCTGCCGGGAGAAACTTCAATATCTCCGCTTCCATCAGACCGCCGTCCACCGGCTTGGCAAGATAGCCGTCGAAACCGCTGTCAAGGCACCTCTGCTCCATGCCGGAAGTGGTATCTGCGGTGAGCACGATTACTGGCGTCTGCCGCCTCACTTCATTCTCATACTTCCGAATCTCCTTCAATGTCTCCAGCCCGTCCATGCCTGGCATCATCCTATCTAATAGAACCACATGATATGTTTTCTTCTCCAATAGCTCCAGACACTCCTTGCCGCTCTTAGCCTGATCAATCTGGACTTTCGTGGCACGCAGGAGTTTTTCCACCACCATCAGGTTTGTCTCATTGTCGTCAACCACCAGAATTTTTGCCAAAGGCGCCTCAAAACTCTGCTTATAATAGCAGCCCTCCCTGCTCCGCATCCTGCCCAGATAATCCACACGGCCTATGGGCTGGGCATCCTGAATGGACTGATCTAGAGTCACGGTAAATACAGAACCCTTGGTGTAAATGCTATCCACGGTAAGCGTGCCTCCCATCAGGCTCACAAGCTGCTTCGTGATTGCCAGCCCCAGGCCACTTCCCTTAATCTTTCGGTTCTGCTCCCGGTCAATTCTCTTGAAATAATCATACAGGGACTCCAAGTTCTCTTTCTTGATACCAATGCCGGTGTCGCTGACAGACATAGTCAGGCGCTCCATGCCTTCCTCTCCCGGCTCCCCCCGCACTTCCAGAGTTACAGAGCCCTTCTGGGTATATTTTACCGCATTGGTCAGCAGATTGACAAGAATCTGCTTGATGCGCACCTCGTCCCCAACCAGCACCGAGGGCAGACTGCTGTCGATATCCACAAGAAATTCCAAATTCTTCTCCCGCATGCGAATCTGCAGCAAGTCTACCGCATCCGTAAAGAGATTCTTCGTCTGATAAGCCGCAGGGACAATCACCATGCGGTCACTCTCTATCTGGGAAAAATCCAAGATATCATTGATCAGATTCAGAAGCATCTGGCTGGCATTTTTCACATGGAGAGCATTTTCTGCCACCTCGTCAGAAATCTCCTCCCGGAGTATCATCTCGTTCAGGCCGATAATGGCATTGATGGGACTGCGCAATTCATGGCTCATATTGGTGAAGAAAGCGTCCTTGGACTTGCTCATCTGCTCGATCTCGTTCTTCTGCAGCAATGTGATTTCCCGTTCCCTTTCATACAATTTCAGCTGAAACCACATGACAAGCCCCACCGCCATCCCCACAGTCAGCACTGAAAAAAGAGAATCATAATACGCCTCTCCCTTTCCTCCGATAGACGAAACCAACCATGGATGCTTGTAGGCAACCGCATATGT
>CASGVX010000080.1 GCA_949346185.1 uncultured Lachnospiraceae bacterium | reverse complement strand
AGAACAAAGAGAACAGCCCCCAGCGCCAGCACGGCAATCAGAAAAATGCTGGCAATGCGCGCGTTGACGTAAAATGCCATCGCCATGGCGCACAAAAGGCTTGCCGGCGCCCGCATGCACATCCGCAGAATCATCTGATAAGCATTCTGCAGATTTGTCACATCCGTGGTCATCCTAGTCACCAAACCGGAAGTGCTGAATTTATCAATATTGGAAAAACTGAATGTCTGGATATTCTCAAACATGGCTTCCCGAAGATTTTTGGCAAATCCAGTGGCGGCGCTGGCACCGTACTTTCCACCCATGATGCCGGCAAGAAGTCCCAGACTGGCAGCCACCACCATCACGCTGCCCACCAGATAAATATGGTTCATATCTCCCTTCCTGATTCCATCATCAATGATAGAACCCATCAAAAGCGGAATCAGCATCTCGAATAAAACTTCCAAAATCATAAATACCGGGGTCAGCACGGAATCCTTCCAATACCCCTTGATCTGCTTTCCCAATGTCCTTAACATAACCCATTTCCTCATTTCTGCGCTGCTCTCTTGCACAAATCTGCATTTGCGACAAGCAACGCCCAGTCACAATCTCTAATGCACCACTCTCTCCACCCTAAGAAACCTTCTCAAAACCAATCTGCAGTTCCCGCAGCATTTCCTGCGCCGCTTCATCCCAAGCAAACTCTGCCTGCTTATCCATAGTAAAGGCATGGTAGCTACACCCAGTCACTGCTGAAAGCTTCCCCTGCTCAAATCGCAAATGCAGCAAGAAATCCACATCCGGCCCCGCCATCTGCTCTCCCAGCCTACTCACCGCATCCTCTTTGGAAAGCCTGAGGGAAATCTGAAATTGGCTCGGCGTCCTCTTCCCCTTAATATAAGAAAAAAAAATGGACTTCGCCTCCTTCCAGTAAATACAATCCGGCATGTGGGGATAGCGTTCCCGCTCGTCTCCATCATACCATCCCATATTGCGATGTCCCTGCATGGACAATCTGGCAAAAGTAGTCACCTGAGCCTCCTCCAGCAGCCAGCTGTCAAAGCCATCCTTCATCAGAAGCCAGGCCATGGTTTCTTTTATATCAAAAATTCTAATTAAAATCATAAAATCTCTCTTTCTGTACATACTACCTATTACGACAGAGCATCTGGCATGAGAATGACATCCTCTCAATCCATGCCAGGCGAAATACTCTGTCTTCAGCATAGAAACTATCAATCGCACGAAATGTGCAGAACGGAGGCAACTATGAAAAAAGACGCAAAAACCTTTCATGAGGTAGCAGAACGCTGTACAAAATTCTGCCCCTGTGACAAATGCGGGTGCAGCAACGAGACAAACTACAGCGCCACGTCTAAGACGACAGGAGGCGCCAGCGACTGCGGTTCCAGCAAGACTGGAAGCAACAAGAGTTCCAACAAAACCGGAAGCAACAAGAGCACCAATAACACCAACAACTCTAACAGGGCGACAAATGCCACTTCCGAAAACGTGTCTTGCAAGAACTGCTCGCACTATGATCCGTCTAAGGTGTGTACCCTGGATCTCTACACAGAAATCGTAGAAAACCATCATCTGTAAAGGAGATGGCATCATTCGATCTAATTCTGGGGATGGCGCATAATAGCATCCCATCTATCATCTAACGTATCTCTTTCCCAAAATCTATTGGGAAAGGAAAGGCTGCTTCTGCAGCCTACATAACTTGTCTGTGCGGCGGTTTCCCCAGGCTTAGACCGCCTTGGAACCGCTAACTCCTGCGCCCCTGCCCGTCATATTTCCACAAACACCACCACGCTCCGGGGGGCAACCACCGTCTTTTTCTGCAATTCCGCCTTCGCCTTCCTGCCTCTCCCCTTCTTTGCCGGCTTTCGATTCTCATAGAGAAGTTCCTCATCAAAAAGATTGTCATAGGAGTCAATCATCACTTTCCAAGTTCGCCCTTTGGGAAGGTTGGGCAAGTCAAAAGACTTGGCCTCCCAGTACATATTATAAATCACATACACACTTCGTCCGGATTTCCTATCTACATAATCCCCATAATAAAGCATGGCCAGCATGCGGCTGTAATTGGAAAAATCTGGCCGCCACGCCTGCACGCCATGAATGGACAAGTCTGGCATTCCGCAAGAAAGGGTATCCATCTGACGAATCGGCTCCCTCTGGTGCAGCACGGGAAAGTTATTGCGAAAGCGAATCATCTTCTTCACAAAATCATGGATCTGCTCTCCCATCTTCGTGACATTCCAATGAATCCACGTGGTTGCATTGTCCTGACAATAGGCATTATTATTTCCCAGCTGAGTATTCCCCAGCTCATCTCCCCCCAGAATCATCGGCGTGCCCTGGCTGGTTAGAAGCATTAGAAAGGCATTGCGAATCTGAATCATCCTCCGGTCAACCACCGCCTTCTTCCGGGTTCTTCCTTCCACGCCGCAGTTCCAACTATAATTGAACTCCGTGCCATCCCGATTCATTTCCCCATTGGGCTCATTGTGCTTGATATCATAGGACACCAGATCCATCATGGTAAAGCCATTCACATGGGTCATAAAATTAATGTAAGCATGCTCGTGGGAATTGCGGGAAAAATAATTCGCCACCTTAGGCACCATTCCCTCATCACTCTTCAAAAACTTCCTGGCATGGCTCATAAATCCCTCATTGTACTCTGCCAAATCCTCCTTCTGACCTGACAGCATGGCACCCTGAAGCGTATTCATATCCCAGTAATTGCCCAGAATCTTCACACCGGACAAAATAGGATCAGAGACTAGCGTCAAAGAGGGCATCACTTCCTGATTCACCCGAAATCCATCCACATGGAAATCCAGCACCCAATTCCTCAGGCAATCTATCATCAGAAACAGATTCGTCCCTTGGGCAAAATAAATATCCAGCAGCACTTCTATCCCCGCTTCGTGAAAGGCCTTTACCATGCGGCGGAACTCCTGCGCCGGTCCCTCCTTCGTCCCGGCATAGGATGCCTTGGGGGCAAAATAGTACGTGTCTCTGGTTCCATATCCCCAGTAATTCACCTTCGGC
Organism: uncultured Lachnospiraceae bacterium; assembly: GCA_949346185.1. Taxonomy (GTDB): domain Bacteria; phylum Bacillota; class Clostridia; order Lachnospirales; family Lachnospiraceae; genus Butyribacter. Next base: position 5,519 of record CASGVX010000080.1, on the reverse strand, counting down.
TCCCCCTGCCGTCCTTCCTCCCCGGTCATCTCGTCAAACTCATACACCGGAAGAAGCAATACGCCGTTGATTCCCAAATCCTGCAGATAGGGAATCTTCTGGCGCAGCCCCTCAAATGTCCCCTTATGCTTCACCTTAGAGGAGGCATGCTTCGTGTACCCCCTTACATGGAGCTGGTACAAAATCAAATCCGAATAGGGAATTCGCAAAGGAACGTCTTCCTCCCAGTCGAAATCCTGAATGCAGATACCGCCCCGCCGGAGTCGTGACTCCCTGCGCTTTCCCCAGACATCCCTGCCAGTGACATAATCCGCATAGGGATCAACAAACTCTCTTCCCTCCGCCTCGTAAAGATACTCGTAGTCCTGAGTCAAAATCTCCTCCACGCTGCGACAGTCCTGGCAATCTCCTGCTTTTGACACTGTTACGAAGTAGGCGCTCCCCTTCTTAAATTTACTCGTCAATTCCAGCGCATGCTCTGGATGTTCTTTTCCTTTCCTATACAACTTTAATAAGCATTTCTTTTGATCTGGCAGATACACTGCAAATTGCACGCCCCCCGACACTTTTTTCACACCGAAAGACAGTGTATTTCCCACATGATAATCAAATGGATGCTTCTCTTTCGTCATAGTATCCCCCTAAAATATGCTTAAGTAGCCAAATGCCAACGCATCTCCTGCGCCAACGCGCTATTGGCCGCCTAAGCTCCAAGCACAATCAATTCCGTCTAAACTACATAATCTGAAATCCCATAAAATATCCCACGAAATAGACGCCGAACAACAGCATTCCAGATAGCACCATTCCCTTATACAACAGGGGACGATCCTTCCCTATATCCGCCAAAACTATGAACAGCGGCAGGGCGCAAGCCATATACCTGCCACCACTGATGAGAAACGTCACCGAATAATTCACCATCGTATACACCAGTAAAAATGCGCTATACTTCAAAGGATGCCTGCGAACCATATATACCAGGCAGACCACCGTCAACACAAAAATCACCAGTTCTGGCAGCCATACTGCAAGCCGCATGGCATTGGTAGTATTTTCCCCGAAAAGATTTCCTAAAATCTCATCAAGACATCTGGGCACCCATGTCGTCGTGTGATACCAATGATTCTCCTGATAATACTGGAAACGGAAAAAATCTCCCTCTACTCGATAATTCAAGTAAAAATATATCAAATTCCCCACAGGAATCAGAAAAAGCCAGATTCCCTTGGTAAGGAAATCTTTCCAAAATGCGCCAAGCATTCCATTGCGGAAACATTTCCCCGGCTGATAGGACACGAAAAACTCCACCAAGCCCACTCCAAGCAAAAGCACACCCTGCACCCGGCACAGAGACAGGAACAAGCCAATCACTCCAGCCACCAGAAAGCGATGCTTGCTAATATAATACAAGCCCGCAGATAGCAAGCAGAAGAACAAGCTCTCCGTCATAATGCCTCCGAAGAAGAAAGCAAAAGGATACGCCGCAAAAAGCACATAAGACTTCTCTGCTATGTCCTTTCCGAACTCCTCCTTCACAAAGGCATAGAAATAACAGCTTCCCACGCAAAAAGCCAGAGTGGATATCAGGATGCCGCACAAATGCCAGTTCTTCACCACCAGATGCACTCCCCGCATCAGCCACGGATACAGAGGAAAAAACACCAAAAACAGATGCTGGCCGTCCTCGATGAAATCCTCATATCCCAGCCTGGCCAAGTTCATATAGTGAGGAGCATCCCATCTCTCCCACTGCTCCAAAATCTGCTGCAATGTAAAGCTTGTCTCCTCAGAACCGAGCAGCATCCATATAGCCCCTGCCAGGTAGACTAAGAGCCGGACCATCAAAGCCATCTTAAATACCTGTATCATATCTCTTTTCAGCACGCCTTCTCCTGAAAAAGATGCATCCTGCTGAAAAATCTTTTTCTTCTCACCCTTGACGCATCCAGTCTCATACAAAAACCTTCCAAACCAAAAGAATGCAAACAATAGAAATACTCCCCCAAAAAAAAGAAACAATACGATTTCCCGCATTCATATGTCCTCCCATTGAAAATACCAAAAAAGGTTTACTATTTCTATCTTACTATATTTGTCACCATAGTGTCAAAATATTTCTTGCAAAATGTATATATTTCTGTAAAATAGTAATTAAAACATTTATGACACTGAGAGCGCAGCATGCAGCGCAGAAATGAGGTAAAAAATGATACAGGCAAGCAATGTCACACTTCGCCTTGGAAAAAAGGCACTTTTCGAGGATGTCAACATCAAATTTACAGAGGGGAACTGCTATGGCCTCATCGGTGCCAACGGTGCCGGAAAGTCCACATTCTTAAAGATTCTCACCGGAGAGCTGGAGCCATCCAAGGGAGAAATCATCATCACTCCCGGACAGCGCCTTTCTTTCCTGAAGCAGGATCATTTCCAGTATGATGAATATCTGGTTCTGGATACCGTAATCATGGGAAATGACCGCCTATACAGCATCATGAAAGAAAAGGATGCCATCTATGCGAAGGAAGACTTTACAGAGGAGGACGGCATCAGAGCCAGCGAATTAGAGGGGGAATTTGCAGAAATGAACGGCTGGGAGGCAGAGGCAGATGCCGCCACCCTGCTGAATGGATTGGGCGTGGGCACAGAACTGCACGATAAGAAAGTGAGGGAACTGACCGACACCGACAAGGTAAAGATCCTTCTGGCACAGGCCCTCTTCGGAAACCCGGATATCCTGCTGCTGGACGAGCCCACCAACCATCTGGACTTAGATGCCATTCGCTGGCTGGAGGAATTTTTGATTGAATTTGAGAATACCGTCATCGTGGTATCCCATGACCGATATTTCCTGAACAAAGTCTGCACCCATATTGCGGATATCGACTATGCGAAAATCCAGCTCTACACTGGAAATTACGACTTCTGGTACGAGTCCAGCCAGCTGATGATCAAGCAGATGAAGGAAGCCAATAAGAAAAAAGAAGAAAAGATCAAGGAACTTCAGGAATTTATCCAGCGATTCAGCGCCAACGCCTCCAAATCCAAGCAGGCCACTTCCCGCAAGAAGGCACTGGAAAAGATTGAATTGGACGACATGAAGCCCTCCAGCCGGAAGTATCCCTACATCGACTTCCGCCCAGAGCGGGAAATCGGAAACGAAGTGCTGACGGTGGAGCACCTCTCCAAGACCATAGACGGGGTAAAAGTGCTGGACGATATCTCCTTCATCTTGAATAAGGAGGACAAGGTGGCATTTGTGGGAAGCAACACCATCGCCACCACCACCCTTTTCCAGATACTGGCCGGAGAGATGGAGCCGGACGAGGGCAGCTACAAGTGGGGAATCACCACCAGCCAGTCCTACTTCCCCAAGGACAATACAGAGCTTTTCTCCGGCAGCGAGACCATCGTGGACTTCCTGATGCCCTTCTCCCCGGAAAAAGACCCCACCTATGTGCGGGGATTTCTGGGAAGAATGCTCTTCCCGGGAGAGGACGGCGTAAAAAAGGTCAATGTCCTCTCTGGCGGCGAGCGCGTTCGGGTCATGCTGTCCAAGATGATGATACTGGCCTCCAACGTGCTGATTATTGATGAGCCCACCGCCCACTTGGACATGGAATCCATCACAGCGCTAAACAACGGATTAATCAAGTTTTCCGGCGTGGTACTGTTCACCTCCCAGGATCACCAATTCATCCAGACCATTGCCAACAGGATTATGGAAATCACGCCAGGGGGATTGATTGACAAAATCACCACCTACGATGAGTATCTGGAAAGCGACGAGATGGCAAGGAAACGCCAGTTGCTTTCTGTTCAGGCTGAGGATGACGACTAGACAACGGAAAGCAAGTTGTACTAGTATACAGTACACTAGTACGGCGGCTGTAGTTTTGCCAAACTCGAATTAATTGCACGGGCAGAACTGCAGCCGCTGTTTTGTTCCATCTCAGCAGACTATGGGGAATCAGACTACGGGGGAATTGACTTCAACTAGCCAAGAGTGCTGTATCATTGATATCCTGAAAAATAATCATAGGGAAAGTTTTCTATCAGCCAAAAATCCCTCCATATATTACTATATGGAGGGATTTCCCTTACTGGGCTACAAGGATTCGAACCTTGAAATGCTGGAGTCAGAGTCCAGTGCCTTACCATTTGGCGATAGCCCATCATTATTCTTTACTGCCCGCTCTCCCGCAAGCACTATTATAGTATATATCAGATTATCATTTTTTGCAAGTACTTTTTTAAATTTTTTTATTTTTTGCATTTTGTCAATATAAATGCGACACTTTTTTCAAAAAAAATAAATTGCCCCTATTACGTCAATTTACTTAGTTCTTCCTCGAACCTTTCCGCAGCCGTTCCATAATCAAATATTCCCCTTGGGTAATTATTAATCCATGATTCAATATATGCTATCTCCTCATGGGATGTCCCTTCAAAGTCCGTTCCTTTTGGAATATGCCTCCTGATCAGCTTGTTCTGGTTTTCGTTGCTCCCCCTTTCCCAGCTGCTGTATGGATGACAGTAAAACATACTCGTCCGTATCCCCTCTTTTCTCGCAGAGCGTTCCAGCCCTTCATTGTCTGAAAACTCAACACCATTATCAACCGTGATGCTCTTAAAAACTCTCGAAAATAACTCGCCCCATTTCCTTTCCAGCCCATCCAATGCATCAACTACTGATTCTGCCTTCTGGTTTTTCAATTTGAGCACAATTTCCTGGCGTGTCTTCCTCTCTGTCAGGACGAGCAAGCAGGATTTCGTGATTCCCTGCTTGCCCTTCACCGTATCCATCTCCCAATGCCCAAAAACCTCCCGATCCTGCACTTCTTCCGGCCTGTTTTCAATGCTCTTGCCTGCGCTTGCCCTCTTTTGGATTTTGACCTTCTTATGATGCTTCTTCCTTCTTCCCTTTACGGGAAGGTGCTTGTTGGTCAGCCTCAGGAAAATGCCAGCGTCAATATACCTATATAGCGTGCGGAGGCTGATTCTGGTCTTAAATTTCTTCTCTTCCCTTTCTTTTTCCACATCTGCCAATGCGGCGGCAGGGCTGTATTTATTCTCGACAATCTTGTCCTCGATATAGTCAGCCAGCTCCCTGTCCTTCCCTATCTTAAGGCCACGCCCCTTCTTCTGCTTGTTCAAATCGTGCACTCTCTGCCCTAGGTCACTGCTATATCTCATTTCCTCGGTATAATCGGAATTCCTATGGACATATTTTCCCCGATCAAATTCCCGGTAAACATTGCTTCTATGTATATGTAGATATTCTGCCACTTCCGACTTGCTATGCCCCATATTGAGCATCGTCTCCATCTTGATGCGATCATTCCATGTGAATTGCCTAAATGTCCTCTTTCCCATAGGTCATCCCTCCCGCTTGAAGCATATATTTTCAAACCATCACAAATCAAATATCTCTTCAAACCTCATGCCCAAGATATACGCTATCTTGGTGGCAACGCCATAAGGAATCTTTCTCTTGTTATTTTCGTATCGGTTGTATA
>CASGVX010000079.1 GCA_949346185.1 uncultured Lachnospiraceae bacterium | reverse complement strand
AAATGAAGAGACCTATGAAATCAATGAGAAGTATCTGGGAAGGGTAGAGGAAATCGTAAACTATGCCTTGAATGACGGTATGTATGCCATCATCAATATCCACTGGGATGACCAGTGGTGGGGGCAGTTTGGCGCCTGCAAGCGTCTGGAGGATAAATCCAGAGTGGCTGACGAGGAGAAGCGGGCCAAGGCGTGGGCTCGTTTCGAGAGTTACTGGAAGCAGATTTCGGAGAGATTCAAGGATTACTCTGACCACTTGATTTTTGAGGGTGGCAATGAGGAACTCGGAGGCAGACTGAATGATGAGATTTATGCCAGCGGGTATAGCAAACCCTTGGACGAGAATGATACCGATATGATCAGGGGTAATCTGAAAGAGGATGAATTATATGATACGGTCAATAGAATCAATCAGAAGTTTGTGGACGTTGTCCGTGCGTCAGGTGGAAATAACAAGTATCGGCATTTGCTGATTCCGGGGTATGACACAAATATAAAAAATACAGTGGATGCCCGTTACAAGATGCCGACAGATATTGCTGAAAATGGCAAGACGAAACTTTTCGTATCGGTGCACTGCTACTCCCCTTGGGGATTCTGTGGCGATAAGATGACAGGTACCTATACTGAGAAGGACGCAAAGGCTTTGGCGGACGAACTTGGCCTGATGAAGAAGTTTGCAGACGACGGATATGCCACCATCTTAGGTGAGTGCGGCATCTGCAATCCCTCGGGCGTAGATGGGGATGTGTGCCAGTGGTTCAGAGATGCTTTTGCTGCCGCTCATAACTACCATATGGTTCCCGTTATGTGGGAGACCGGGCAGTACTTTAACCGCAGCGAGGCGAAGCTGAAGTTCAAGGATGTGGCAGAGACATGGAATGACATTACCGGCGCCAAGGGCGATACCAGCATGACTAGACTGACGGGCAAGAAGAATGCACCGCCTTTGGAGGTAGGCGAAGTGCCGAAGGGCAAGGAGCCTGTGTGGAGCTGGACTGGAAAATGGTACAAAAATGGCGGAGATAATATCGTAGGGGATGACAGATACGACGAGGGAGGCGGAACGAAAGTCCTGCCCACAGACGAGGATACCCGGTCAAAGTTCGTGCCATCTTCTGAGACAAAGGCTACGATAGAGGGAGATGCGACAGAAATCTTCTTTAATGATTGGGGATATCAGGCATTCCTCAAGTTGGATCTAAGCAAGTACAAGAAGCCGGCGATTGGCTTCGAGTTCTTGGAGGGGACAGCCAATGAAGAGAGCGTGGGTGTTCTCCAGTTGGGTGCCACAGAGAAGGCTGATAAGCCTGCAGAAGATTTTTCGGTTGATTATTGGGATATTAATGGAAAGATCGTGACGATTTCCGATAATATCGGCCTTTCCGATGGGAATCCCTGGCTGTGCATCAGCTTTGGCGGCAAGCCGACGCTTACTGCGATTCACGTGTATGAATTGGGTGAGTAATAAAATAGTTGTCTCCTATTAAGTTAAGATGAACTCGCGTATGGAGACATGGTATAAAGCCCCCTGCGGGCGTCAGTGATGAACTGACGCCCGCAGGGGGCTTTTGTCATAAATATGTCATTGTGCAAATTGCCCTAAAATGAATTGCATGGTGAGGACAAAGATGATATAATCTACAATAGCAGTCTGGATTGGGAAGGATATGTCGATATTTTTTGTGAATACTGACAATCGGGAACGTCTGGACTGTATTGACACTACATCTATTTTTGTGAAAGGGGAGTGACTATGAAGAACAAGTCAGCAAAGAGGTTTCTGGCCATCATGCTGGCCTTTGCCATGGTTCTTACAGGTGCGGCGGCATCTATGATAGAGAGTCAGGCGGCCAGTGCGGCAAAGAAGAAATCAAAAAAGGTTACTTTGAAGTTAAGCAAGACCTCTATCGCCTTGAAGAAGGGGAAGAGCAAGACCTTGAAGGTGACCAAGAAAAATGTCAAAAAGGTGAAGTCCACAAAGTGGAGCACCAGCAAGAAGAGTGTGGCAACGGTATCCAAGAAGGGAAAAGTTACCGCAAAGAAGGCGGGAAAGGCTACCATTAAGTGCACGGTGAAGTACACTGTCAAGGGATCTAAAAAGGTGAAATCCAAGACATTAAAGTGCAAGGTTACTGTTCAGGATACCAAGCCGGCAAAGTCTTCTGCGCCGACGAAGACAGCAGCGCCCGCAAATCCAACGAAAAACCCTGCGCCGACGAATAGCCCTGCGCCGACCAGCAGTCAGGCGCCGTCGCAGAGCTGGAAGCCTTATACGGGGCCGGATCACAGTGTCATAGACATGTCCGATCCCATGGAAGGAGCGCAGGATGCGGCAACGGTAACGGATGCGGAAGTGAAGGAGGATGTGACGAATCTGGGCGAGGAACATAAGTCCTCCGGCAAGGTGAATACCAAGGACAATGGCATGATGAGGAAGAAGCTAACGGCTCATCAGACCATAAGCTTCATGGGTCAGGGATGGAATCTTGCCAACACGATGGAGTCCTGCGGCGGCACGGGCAAGACCGTAAGTGATTTTGAGACGCTGTGGGGAGCGCCCGTGACCACCCAGAGCATGATTGACGGTATCAAAAACAGTGGGTTCAAGAGCATACGCATTCCGGTGGCATGGTCCAATATGATTTCTGATGATGGGAATTATACCATTGATGAAGCTTACATGAAGCGTGTGGAGACGATTGTGAACTATTGCCTGAACAATGAATTGTACGTGGTGCTGAATATTCATTATGATGGCGGCTGGTGGGGTATGTTTGGCTCTGAGGATAAGAATATCCAGGCATGGGCATGGAAGAAGTACGTGTCTATCTGGGAGCAGATTGCCACTAGATTCAACGAGTACTCTGATCGGCTGATCTTCGAGTCGGCAAACGAGGAATTGGGCGATGGTGTGAATGATAGCAATCTTGGCCTGAATACGGCAGTCAATGGCGTGAAAGGCAAACTTACCACCGACGAGCTGTACGAGAAGGTGAATGCCATCAACCAGAAGTTTGTGGAGGTTGTAAGAAAAACTGGCGGCAATAATGCCTACAGACAGCTGCTGCTTGCAGGATTCTGCACAGATTTGGGAAAGACTTGCGATGAAAGATTCGTGATGCCTACGGATACGGTGAAGGCAAATGGAAAAGAGAAACTGCATGTCTCTATTCATTATTATACTCCCGGCGGATATTGCATCGGGGAGGATGCCACCAGCAGCTTCTACGAAGATAGCTGGGGGACGGAGTCGGATGTGAAGGCAATGCATGGCCTTCTGGACAGGATGGCAAAATTCACGGATCAGGGATATGGCGTAATTATCGGTGAGTGCGGTCCCCAGTCCATGGCGAAGAAAGGGGTTATCGACTTCTACAGGGAACTGGCGAATTATGGCGGGCCTCGCCACATGCTGCCTATGTGGTGGAATCTCTCCATGTATGACAGAACCGAAAAGGTGATTACCTATTCCGATATCGCTGACCTTTTAAAAGAACTGACTGGCGCACAGAATATTCCCTTGGAGGAAGGGGCAGACGTTACTGGAAAACCTTCTATTGAAGTGGTGGATGAATCTACCTTGGAGAAGGTGGCAGAGTGGAACGGCAAGTGGACCAGGACCAACAATAAGAGCGAGAATGTGGATAACCAGCCGGTGAGAGGGCCGGAGGAAGTGGGCGATTTTGACCCGGGGACGAGCACCGGCGGCATCGAGGTGAGAAGCAATGCCTTCTGGTGGCAGATGTTCGTGAGATATGACTGGTCCAAACTGACCAAGCCCTGCATCAGGATTACTATGGGCAGTGATGACCTGAGCAAGAATGCGGCATTCCAGCTGGGATATGGTTCGGATCAGGGAGAGAATGATCCGGAGTTTACTAAGGTGGATGAGTTTGACAGCGCCACATACGCTGGCAAGCCTATTACCTTGAAGCCGGCAAAACTGGGAGTGAGGCCTTGGGTTTGCCTAACGAACCAGACGCCGGGAGCGAGCATTGTGAAGGTGGAAATCTTCGATGAGAAGAAGTGATTCCGCCCCTTTTGCTAAAAATTGTTAAGAAAACTTAAGAAATTTGGTTGATTTTTTACTAGACAAAATTTGCACTCTGTGCTAGTATGTTGATTACAGCAATGATTGCATAGGTGATTTCTCATGTCACCATATATTAAAAAGGAGGAAAAGTATTATGAGAAAAACATGGAAACGCGCACTCTCATTTGTACTTTCCGCTGCATTAGTACTTACGGCGGGAGCGTTTGGCCGTGTGAAGAAGGATGCGAAAGCAGCCGGATTATCGAAGTCGTTCAAGATTTCGATTACGAATAATGGAGGTATTTGGGGCTGGGGTGGCGAGGCATCAGGTTCCGCTACATCACTGGAGATTAGCGACTTTGGTTCCTATACATTGTCTGGAAAGGTGACAGCAGATGCGGTTGTGAGCACTGGCGCATTGTGGCTTGAGACTGATTTGGAAGCGCTTCCGGCAGACTATCAGCTTGTGCCGAAGGCTATGAGGATCAATGGCAAGGAAGTGGAAGAGTGGGGCAACAATGCTGCGACCACTATGAATGAGAACAGCGGTAAGAAATTCTACATCATTGGTGTTTGGAATCAGTGGGCACAAGACAACCAGGCACGTAATCCTCTTAAGGAAGCGGTGGAGTTTAAGGTGGATGATGTGGTTGAGTTCGATTTCGCTGTCGTGCCGGGCGCTGCAAAGGATGCTGATAAGACAGAGCCGGGTAAGGACGTAACTAAGTTTAAGATGGAGATTGCAGACAATAACTCTATCTGGGAGTGGAATGATACTGAAAAGAAGAGTGTCATACCGGCTACACCGGATGCATGGTCTGTGGATGTTACAACGTCAGGCGTAATTAATCTGCGTACGCAGGCTGGTAAGGACGGCGAGATTGGCAAGATGGCAACTTGGATATCTACTGACTTGAAGGCAATGCCTACAGATTTTGAGGTTGTAGGAAACAGCGTGACTATTGGTGATCAGGGCTTTGACTACAGCGCTGCTAAACTGCATGATGATCAGGGCAATATCAGACTTAGTCTGTGGAATGAGTGGGGCGATGAGAAGGCTAATCCTCTTGGGGCTGGCGCAAAGGGTAAGAAGTTTGCAAAGGGTGACCTGATTACGATTAGCATCTCTGTAGCTAAGAAGTCTGGTGGTGATAATGTTAAGCCTACGGTAACGCCTCCTAAGAAGGATGACCCGGCAGTAAAGGATACTGTGAAGACTCTTGGTACTGCAAAGGGCAAGAAGTTTACAGCAGGAAGTTTCACATACAAGGTTACAAAGGCAGCTACTATCACGACGGTTTCTAAGAAGAAGACTACTGGTAGCGTGGCAGTTGTAGGTCTGTCTAAGGCTGGCAAGAAGGCAAAATCTATCAACGTTAAGAACACTGTTAGCGTGAAGAGTACTGGTGCTAAGTACAATGTTACATCCGTAGGAAGCAAGGCATTCCAGAAGGCTAAGAAGTTGACAAAGGCTACACTGGGAAGCAAGATTAAGTCTATTCCGACAAGTGCATTTAACGCTGATAAGAAGTTGACGACTGTTAAGGCTACAGGCGTTACAAAGATTGGTGCAAGCGCATTTAAGGGCTGTGTGAAGCTTAATAAATTAACTCTTGGCAAGAAGAAACTCTCTTCTGTAAAGAAGGGTGCATTCAAGGGCTGCAAGAAGACCATTAAGGTATCTGGTGGTTCCAAGAAGGTCAAGAAGGCTAATGTGAAGAAGTTAAAGAAATCTGGTTACAAGAAGTTCAAATAATTTGTTCATATAAGTTTATGATTTAGCAATCATGCTAGAATGACGCCATGCGGGGTTTCCCCGTATGGCGTTTTTTCACCTTATGGGAGAAACTTTGCTGTAAGGTGAAAAAATATGGCCAATGCCGCTAGTCTACTGTATCATTGACATTCAGCCAAACCTCCTAGTCTAATTTTCTATCGAACTGCGTTGCTTTTGGTGGATTCACTCGACGTAGCCACCGCTACGACCCATTCATCTGAATAATAACGTATAGTTTTGAGAAAATATTAGAAAATGATATTTACTTATTTGCAAACTTGTGTTACTATTTTAAACATATCTAATGAAAAATTTATGGAAAGGAGAAGAAATAGGCGAAATGGATAAAGGAAATAATTTTGATGAAGATGTTTTAATTGTAATGGAAAAATTTAAAGAGGATTTTTTAGCAAATCAGTATAAGAAAGAAACGTCTGAAAACAAGGGACCGAATTATAAAGACAAGATTGCAGCAGATGATAGCAAGGCCTTTTTTGAATATTTAGATAGTGATTTTTCAGATGCATTTTTAGATTTAGAATAATTATTTTTACTATTTTAGATGTGAATTGAGGATGTACATATGGAGACAAAGCAAAAAATAATGGAATTCAATATTGACTATAAAATAATATTGGAAAAATATACGATAGAAGAGGTGGAAGAGCGTTTTGGGATTTGGTACTCAGAAGCGAAGAGGTTTATTGATAAAAAAGGCTTGTCAGAACAGGCTGTAATTAATACAAAGAGATTGGGGTGTGCAATTTGCGATTATTTTGTTGATATCATCAGAATGAAAGAATTTCATGGGATTGCTCATGCTAATTTAAATAAAATCTATGCTTACAGTTGTTATTGGTTTGTGCGTAGGCAGCCTATCCAACTATTAGATAACGTAGGAAATGAGGATCTGTATATTAATGAACTTTTTGCAGTGAATAATTTGATAGCAAAATTAAGACATCATGCTGGTCATGCTGATATGATTGATCGTCAGAGCCTTTTGGAATTAGGCAAACTTTGGCTATATAATTTTAAGTTTAGAACCTTTACAGCACAAACGTTAGAGACAGCCATATGTAGTTTCTTTGTGGCAAATGGAAATAGGAGCATTAAGATATGAGTATAGAGCGTGATGCATTTTTGAAAAAATATAAAATTAAGGATGATTTTCTCCGCTCAAATATATCTTGGAATGAATTGCAGGAAATTGCAGATGATTATGAAAGATTGATGCCTGAGTTCCAAAAAATAGCAGTTAATTATGTTAATCAGTTGAATGCATTGCCTGAAGTGCATTCTGTCAGATTTAGACTCAAGGACATTGAACATTTGATAGAGAAGATTATTCGTAAATCAATAGAATATGAAGAAACAAATTCTGTATATAATATAGAAACGTATCTATATGAAATTACGGATATCATAGGAATTAGGGCGTTATATGTATTTAAAAGTGATTATTATCCCTTGCACAATAGCATTGTAAGGGAATTTAAGAAAAGTTTCTGCGAGAAACCCCAAATAAAATTAAGGCGAGGTGACAATGAGAAGATTTATGAAGGGTTGAAGAATGTTGAATTTCAATTTAATGAGACATATCGTTCGATTCACTATACGATTAGATATATGGATGGTGATATTGTTGCGCCTATAGAAATACAAACGCGAAGTATTTTTGAGGAAGGGTGGAGTGAAATCAATCATAAATTATTGTATAAAAATAATGGTTTGCACAATGACGAGAAAATGTTACTGAACCAGGCTTCTTCAATTTTGAGTTCACTTGCGGGAGACTGCGACACTCTTGGACAATTAATGAATGAAATGGTTAATCGAGAAGATGAATCTGAATTTATAAAGGATATTACATCTCCCAATATGGACACTTTATTGAATGAGTTGGTTGAGAAAAAGTTATAAAGGTAGCCCGCTACGACGTCTCTTGCGAAGGCTCTCCAGCAATGTGGGGCCTTATTTTTTATGAGAGAGTTTCATTGTAAAATATCTCAGGGCATGATATAATGATGTGCATGTGTTGGTGGAAAATTCCTTTTACCCTCCACATGATTACATATATCATAAGATTGGAGAGACAAATGTTAAAGATGATTATTTTGATTTTGTATTTTGCACTGCTGATTGGCATTGGCATATATTGCCGAAAAAACGCCACGGATGTCAATGGATTTGTTCTGGGCGGGAGGAGCGTGGGTCCATGGCTTACTGCCTTTGCCTATGGAACTTCTTATTTTTCTGCAGTGGTATTTGTGGGTTATGCCGGGCAGTTTGGCTGGAAGTATGGTATTGCCACTACTTGGGCGGGGATTGGAAATGCTATCATCGGCTCTCTTCTTGCTTGGGTTGTTTTGGGGCGGCGTACTCGGATTATGAGCCAGCATTTGGATTCTGCAACGATGCCTCAGTTTTTTGGGGAGCGTTTCGGCAGCCAGGCATTAAAAATCGGAGCGTCTGTCATTGTTTTTATCTTTTTGATTCCCTACACCGCATCCTTATACAATGGACTTTCCCGTCTATTTGGCATGGCTTTCGATATTGATTACTCCGTCTGTATTATTGTCATGGCGGTGCTTACGGCGATCTATGTTATTGCTGGAGGATATATGGCTACGGCTATCAATGATTTCATTCAGGGAATCATTATGCTGGTGGGGATCGTGGTGATAATTGCGGCAGTGCTTATGAGCAAGGGCGGCTTTATGGAGGCTATGGACGGACTGGCGCGGGTGACGGATAGCACGGTGTCCGATACGCCGGGTGTGTTTGCGTCTTTCCTTGGGCCAGATCCTTTGAATTTG
>CASGVX010000078.1 GCA_949346185.1 uncultured Lachnospiraceae bacterium | reverse complement strand
ATGTAACTGCCGGACAACAAATAGGATCCCCCAATGACAATATCCTTCTTCGCACAAACTGATTATTTTCAAGGAATCTAATCCGCAAAGGAATTAGCATCAAACGTTTAATTTTCAGCATTTTTATATCGTGGATTTTTTTATCATTTCGCAACTCTTTGTAATCGCAAAAAGCAATCAAGGGATATTTACACTTTTCCATTCTATCAATTATTTTTTCTGCATACTGTGTCTCATAAATATCATCTTGATGGGCAATCGTTACATATTTCGTGGCAGTTACTGACAAAGCATAATTCCAATCTTGGGTGATCCCGCCCTCCCCTTGATTGACATATAGCGGAATGTCATATTTTTCAGCCATGCCTCTAATATATTCATTCGGAGTGGATGTAGCCATCAAAATATGCGACTGCACACTCTGCTGCTTCAACGATCTAATGCACTCCTCCAGATAAGCACTTTCTTTGTAAGCGCAGATGGCAAAAGTATGATTCGTACTCATCATTTTATTTTTCTCCCTTTCAGCAACAGCTTATCTTCTTGCTAATCCTTTATGTTATTCATCTCCTCCCGCACCCGATTGTCTCCATCGAACACATCTTTCCGAATAATGGCAATCTCCTGAGAAAGCTTCCGCACCTTATCCGCCAGCCTGCTCACCGACATGGACAGAGAGAAAATCACCACCAAAGACAGGCACAAGCCTACAAAGAGCACCATATTTACCGGCGACGCAACGCCCAAGATCTGGGACAACCATACCATCGCCCGGGGGAAAATCGCCAAAATGATGATGACGACATCTACAAAAAGCCATGCCAGGGCATAGCGGAAATCAATGCTCTTTCTCCGAAGAAAATGCACGATGCTTCCCGCCACCACCAGCATGATAAAAATGATACCCAACTGCAGCCGCAAAGACATCATATGTTCGTCCTCCTATCCATCCGCTCCATTATCGCTTCATGCGGGCAATTACCATGGCAAAGCTCACCTTCACCATATAATACACGCCATTTCCCAATGAGATGGAAGAACTCCCTTCCTCCCTCTCATTCATAATCACAGGCATCTCCGTCACCCGATGCTTTTCGGATAAGACCGTCACCACGCTCTCCGGCTCCGGATAATCCTTCGGATACTCCTCTGTGAACTTCTCCATCAGCTTCCTGTTAATCATGCGCATCCCTGAAGTGGGATCCGTGATTTTCTTCCCTGTCAGGAGGCGAATCAGAAATGTAAAGTAACGGATGCCCAGCCTGCGCAGGGAAGAGGATTGAAATCCCTCCTTTGTGATGAAGCGAGAGCCGATCACCATGTCCGATCCCGTCTCTTCCAACCGCTCCGCCATCTCCGGCAGATAACTGGCGCTATGCTGCCCATCCCCATCAAACTGCACGGCAATATCATATCCATGATAATAGGCATAGCGATACCCCGTCTGGACAGCCCCGCCAATCCCCAGATTTACCGGAAGGTTCAGATAGCTGAACCCATGGCGGCGGCACATGGCAAGCGTGCCGTCCGTGGAACAGTCGTTGATGATGACATAATCAAAGGCAGGGGCATTCTCTTTAATATCCAGTATCGTCTTTTCCAGATTCCCCTCTTCGTTAAAAGCAGGTATGATCACTAGTTTCTTCATGGGTATCCCTCATTTCATAATGCATTTACCGTGATTCAGTATAACATACAATAGATGAAATGCACAAGTTAGAATTGTGGTAAGTATTGTTAAGAAATTAATGCATTATTATGGAGCAAAGGGAACGCCAGCGCGTTCCCTTGCAAGAATTACTTCGTAATTCTTGTTGGCATGCCACTACATTGTGAGCAGTTTCTTATACAGGAGCAAAGGGAACGCCAGCGCGTTCCCTTGCAAGAATTACTTCGGCAGTCATATACCCCGCAGCAAGCCACGAGACAGTACACCAGCCTCTCTTTCAATCTCCTTTTTAAATTCCATAACAAATTTGCTATTAACGTCCTGAATCTTATGCAGTTTTTGCGTTTTCATTAATTTTTCGCTCATTCCCGCTTCTTTCATATACAGAATCCGCAATTTGTTAAAACCTTGAACCACCTCCTGATAATCCTCTGCCAGTCCTCCCATGGTTTCTAATTTCTGAAGACAGCGATAAACATTTTTCTTGTGCTCATACTCAAAAACAAATAGGTATCAGCAATGATATCCGTCTCAATCGGCAACACTGCCTTGCCATAATCAATCGGAGCATATCGTTCCAGCGGAAACTTATCATCCATATACTCCGATAGTATGCCTTTTACAATAATATTAGCCTGGTACTCTGATATTTGATTGGAATCATCACATAAGCCAACCACTCCCCAGGCAGGAAATTCCAAGTGTCTGTACCTTCTCTTCGCATACTTGCAGAAAGATTTCCATGGAAGCCCCTCCCAAGACAATCCATCTAAATTTATTTGGTATCTCATCATTTCCTCATTTCTTTATTCTTTTCTCTTTGTCTCAGACGCCATGCTCCATAGTCCCCCGCTCTTGCATCATCAAACGCCCCACACAATCATGCAGGGCGTTTGATGACAGTTGATCTATTGAGTTTTTTTGACCTTACCTGAGGACATCTTTAGCAGTTCCCGACCTAAGCTTTCATTGCCCACCAATTCCAGTTTGCAAATAGCAGTTTGCCAATCCTCCATCCTAGACTTGGTTTTCACAAACTTTTTACCTGGATTTTCGTCTTTCACTTGACGCCAGTCCTGCAAAAGCACGTACTTCCCATTCTCCTCTTTCCACATCTGCCCTTTCGGCCCGAAAGCAATGTCCATAATGCCCTCGTCGGAAGCAGAATAGGCAAGCAATTCCAATGCAAGTTCCGGATGGGGGGCATTCACAGGGACTACCACGCAATACCCCTCCCTTTCCATTTCGTCAAAAGAACTTAGCCATGCGGGGATGCCGAAAACTCCCTTCTTCCCAGTATTCTTATAGGTATCGGCTTTCATCTTTTTAATTACCTTCCGATATCTTCGATAGGCTTTCGGATGCTTTTTGATTTCATCCTCTAAATTCCGCAGTTTCCCCGCCTTGACCGCATCGTAATAACTCACAGAAGATTGCAGCCAGCATAATTCTACTCCTTCCTCGCATCCCTCAAATATACCTGGGGTAACAGGGTATTCTGCCTGTCGAACATCTATGCCAAATCTTTCTTTTATATGCTCGATAAACCAACCTTCCATCGGTGTTCCCGGACTCCAGGCAACAGAAAGATTGGCAATAAATAGCGTTGCATCCTCTGATTCACCAGCTTCTGCAGTTGCTGTTTGCTTTTTTGGCGCAGTGCTTTCCTTCACTGCATTCTTATTCTTTTTACCGCTGTCCTGATTGATATATTTCACACCCAGCAGCAGGCTTGCCGCCAAGAGCATCAAAAGGCCTCCAACAATGAAATGATTTTTTTTCATAAATCTCCATTCCCTTCTATATTTAATCATAATTTCATTCCCTATAAAACAACTCTATATTACTAATAAGGCCAAATTATTAAAATCAACTACCACAACACATATGCAGAAGCCATCACATCTCATCATCTATACGCTATTAATCTAAACGCCGCAGTTGGCAAAAATCACATCATCTCTTCACTCAGTCCGTACTATCTTCCACATAATTAAATTATAACAGAATGATAAAGCATGTCAACATAAAAATTTATGAAAACAAGAATCTAGTTTATCTAAATATATATAACATAATAGACCACCTTCATATTTGTGCCAGCCACCGTAACGCCAACGCCCCGCATATTCATGCGGGGCGTTGGCAACACGAATATTTCTTCTCTATTTGACCTTAGATTTCTTCGGCATACCTTTCTTTGCTAAAAGCCTTTTATACGCCTTCTTCTTTGCCTTTGGCACTTTGATGACAGCCTTTTTGCCGATTCCGGAAAATGCCTTGCTGCCCACCTTCTTGCTGGTCAGTTTCTTCGTCTTTATCGTCACTTGATTCAATTTCTTGCAGCGATAGAATGCCTTGCTGCCAATTTTCACAACATTAGCGCCAATAGTAATCTTCTTTAACTTGGATGCTCCTGCAAAAGCCCTATTTCCAATAGCCGTGACCTTATATTTCTTTCCGCCAAAGCTTACGGATGCCGGCACGGATGCAGAGGATGCCTTTTTGGATGACAATGCTGCGCAGGAAACCTCTCCCGCTTTCTTGTCCGCCACCTTCGTGATTTTATACTTGATTCCCTTGGATTGGAAGGAAGTCCCTTTCTTCCCTTTGCCGGGTTCATCCTGCTTGCTGCCCGGATTCCCATCTCCAGGATTCTTGTCCCCGGTGCCATCTCCGGGATTCGTGCCGGTACTTCCTCCCGGCAGCGTGCCTGGCGACTGGGTCTGCCCCTCAAATAGCATATCCGACAGGGTAAAGGTAATAGATATTTTCTTGGGGTTCTTAATCCCCGTGAAGTTTGCTGCCCCGCCGGAAGTATTCACGCCCTCTATCGCAGAACCATCCCAGCTATTTACCGGGTCATTGGTATCAAATATCCCAGATTCCTTCAAGGCAGATTTCTTTTCCGTCTTCGTAACCTTTAAGGACACGCCATTGACCTTCACGGAATCATAACGGATATTGCATGTCTGCAGGGGAGACTTATTGGCACTTCCATGAGTCACGTCATGATCCTTGATATAAATGGCTGTCAGGTTTGCCAGTTCCGACACCCCGGCATCCTTCGCCTCCTTGGACAAATCCCTGTCGCAGTCAAAGTCTAGCGTATACTGGCCATTCATCTTTACCGTAGCCACTTGGCTGCTCACCTCGTTGGCAAAATATTTCTTGCCATTATCATTATAATACACATTCACTGCCAAGCGAATCTCAGGCACAGCCGTTCCCCCTGTCACCTGCACTGCCACCTCTCTGGTCACGCCACTGCTGGCGGCAACAGTAATCTTTGCCTCTCCTGCGCCCACTGCCACCATCTTTCCAAGAGTAGATACCGTGGCCACCTCCTCATTGCTGGAAGAAAAATACAGGGCATCTTCTGTGTCCGCTGGCGTCAATACTGGCGTCAGCATCCTGCTCTCTCCCACGGACATGCCAAGTGTCTTCTCTGACACCCCGATTTCCGTGCAGGGCTTGCCAGATGCCGCCGGCTTCACTGTCACGTCAATCTCCTGAGATGCCGTTCCATTCTGGGTAAACACCGTGATTTTCGTACTGCCCGGCCGCTTTCCGTGAATATTGCCCTCGCTCACCGTAGCAATCGTTTCATCGGCTGACTTCCACAGTATCACGTCATTGCTATCCGCCGGCGCAAAACTAGCCTGCAGCGTCTTCCACTCTCCCGCACCGATTTCCACCGAAGCCTCCGATGCGGCGAGGGAAGTGATTGCCTTCACCTCCGGAGATTTCTGCAGCGTGGCGTAATCTGTCTCCCCATTCACCCCGCCGTAACCTCGCAATAAGGCTTCCGTTACTTCCTTATCCACTGGAGTTCCGGTATTTCTATCTATAATAGTAAGACTGTAATCCGGATCCTGCGTTCTGTCATACCATCCCTGATCCCAATATACCCCCACGCATTGGTACTTTTTAAATATCCGATTCATTCCCTCCAAGTAAAATGCCCGTTCCGTGAGATTATTTTTATTGACGCACCCATACTCTCCCACCACCACGGGAATGCCCTTGGAGGAATAGGTGTCATACAATGGCTTGACTTCCTTATCATTCGCCTCCAATTTCTTCACAGAGTACTCGCTATCAGCTTTATTATTTCCCAAGCAGAATCCATTGGGAGAGTAGATATGCACTGATACCATCAGGCGGTTATCCACGGTATCCTTGGGCAGGGAGAATTGATTCTTCACATTGCAGATAGAATCAATATAATTATATTTCCCCGGCACCATCAGCCACCGCTTCTCATTATTGGAGCCCGTCCCCCGCACGGTATCCACGAAGATCTGATTCAATGCCATGATGACCTGGTTTTCCTCAACCACGGTCATGGATTGCCCCGTCACCTCGTTCATGGACTCAAAGATTAAGTGCTCATCATAGTCCTTGAACACATTGGCAATGTTTTTCCAGACCCCGGCAAACTTTTTCTTCAGCCCCTCCTGATCGCTGCTGGCAATGCGCAGCCATCCGGTCTGCTCCGCACCGTCGTGGTGAATGTTAATAATGGCGTACATGTCCAAACTCACGCAGTAATCCACAATATCCTGCACCCTGCCAATCCATTTCTCATTGATGGCGTAATCCTTCGCATCGTCAATCATAGTTCCCCAAGTGACAGGAATGCGCACCGTATGAAATCCCATATCATGTATCGACTTAATCAGCTTCTTGGTGGTAACCACATGCTGCCAAATCGTTTCACTCGGCATAAAACCCGTGTGGCCATCCATGGTATTTCCCAGATTCCAGCCCGCTCCCATGTCCTTCATCATCTCATCTCCCGACAGGATGCGAAAATCCTGCTTTCGGGTCTGCCCCTCAGCCTCTGCGGCCTGAGCCTTCCTCATGAATCCGGCGCCTCCCGGCATTGCCGCCGGCTGACAGCACAATGCTCCTGCCAGCAGCAATGCCAATAGCCCCTTTCCTCTTTTCTTTCCCTTTCTCATAACTACCTCCATTCTTCCAAACTTTTCTTTCCGTATGGTGCTATACATTCTACAATTCCCCCCTATCCTACATACTTGCAAGCAAGTCTGCTCCACAACGCCCTAAATACATTTTAGAAATTTATGAAAGATTTTTATATCATAAAACTTGCATTTATGATATAAATATAAGATAATAGTAGCACATCATATGATCTAAAGGAGGCAACTGCCATGAATAAAATAAATTCTCTGGACTACCAGCTCTATCTGCAGAGAGAAAAAAGTTTTCAGCACCAGCCCTACTCCAACGAACTATCTTTCTACGCTGCCGTGAAAAATGGAGATCTGGATTTTGTCACGAAATTAAAAGAAGAGTATCCCCTGGATGCCAAAGCCTGCGAACAGCAGTTGAAGGATTACGACTCCAATGGAAAGGGAACTCTGTCAAAAAATCCCATTCGAAATGAGCGCTACCATCTAATAGTAAACACCGCCCTCATTACTAGGAATTGCATTGAAGGCGGGCTCTCCCAAGAAATCGCCTACACCCTCAGCGACATGTTTATCCGCCGATCTGACGAGCTGAATGACCTCTACGCCCTGCGACAGCTGAATGACGAAATGGTTAGGGAATTTACAAAAAAAATGATGGAAATCCGCACCCAAAAGGTCATTTCCATCCATGTAAGCAAATGCATCCAATATATTTACGATAACCTGCACACCCCTCTCACCATCCGGGTATTAAGCCAGAAGCTGCAGCTGCACCCCAGCTACCTCTCCACCCTGTTCAAAAAAGAAACCGGGTATTCTGTACACGAATTTGTACAAAATACCCGATTAGAAACCGCAAAAAATATTCTGCTGGACACAGATTATACCTGCGCCAGCATTGCAAACACGCTGAGTTTTTCCTCTCAAAGCCACTTCGTCCGGCTGTTTCGAGAAAAATACGGCACCACCCCTGCCAAATTCCGTTCCCAGAACAGATAACAGCAGAAGACTGCCAATTTTTAAATCGACCGTGAATAGCAACACCTGACCCTATACCCGCTTTAAATACTCCCCTGTACGAGTATCAATCTGAATCACGTCGCCAGTCTCCACGAAGAGGGGCACATTCACCTGAGCTCCCGTCTCCACTGTGGCAGGCTTATTGGCTCCCTGAGCCGTATCGCCCTTAAAGCCCGGCTCTGTCTCCGTAACCTCCAGTTCCACGAACAGCGGAGGCTCGATGGCAAACACTTCGCCATTGTGGGAGAGCATCTTCACCATTTCATTCTCCTTCACGAACTTCAGGGAATCTCCCACCTGACCCTCCGTCATGTCAATCTGGTCATATGTCTCCGTGTTCATGAAATGATACATATCATCACTGTAGAGATACTGCATCTCCTGACGCTCGATATGAGCCTGAGGACATTTCTCCGTAGGACGGAAAGTCTTCTCCACCACGCCGCCGCTCTTGATATTCTTTAACTTTGTTCTAACGAAGGCAGCCCCCTTTCCAGGCTTTACATGCTGAAACTCAATCACCTGATATACGTTGCCCTCAAATTCAATGGTCAAACCATTTCTGAAATCACCTGCTGAAACCATGTCTATTATCCTCCTTCATGTACTTGCACAAAACCTGTAACTATTGTTCCTATTCGCAGTCATAACTAACAATCTACAAATAGCGATGCACAAACTAATACTTAGTCTACCTTATTTTTCCTTACATTTCAAGCCCTATTCCACCGCTCGGATAATCTGCTCTGCCACCTGGCCGGGATTCTGCTTGTCCGTGGCAACCATCACATCTGCCGCAGCCCGGTATTTGGGCTCCCTAGCCTCCATCAATTCCTTGATATATGGCACATTCATATTTCCATTCAAGAGAGGTCGGTGGGTGCTATCCTTCACCCGCTCGTAAATTGTCTCCGGCGTGGCCGTGAGAAAAACCACCTTGCCAATCTCCCGCATCTTCGCCACATTCTCCTCCCGCATGACCATCCCGCCGCCACAGGATACGACACAGGGTTCCTGCTCCGCCAGCACATCCAG
>CASGVX010000077.1 GCA_949346185.1 uncultured Lachnospiraceae bacterium | reverse complement strand
TGCGGTTCGGCTGGGACTGGCCCCGCCGCTGACGTTCAATCACGTTGACCATGCTTTCCCCCCGCACATTGAGCATGAAGGCATTGCCGTTGGGCAAATCCTCTGGGAGCATAGGGAAATACCCCTCGATATTCTGCTCTGCAAAGATTGGCTCCCCTGCGGCAATCTGTCCCACGATTGGGACATTGACAATCTCCCGCCTGGCCAAATTAAAATCATCATCCAATATCTCTATGGCCCTGGGCTTGGTAGGATCCCGGCGGATAAATCCATTTTTTTCCAATGTCTCCAAATGGGAATGCACGGAAGATGTGGACTTTAGATGCACCGCCTCACAGATTTCCCGCACTGCGGGAGGGTATCCCTTTGCCAGTATCTCCTGCTTGATGTATGCCAAAATCTCTTCCTGCTTTTTCGTTATCTTTCCTTCTGCCATATTTAACCTCATTTCTGCGCTGAACATGCATATTCTGCCAGTCCGTGCGACAGCGCCGGCACGGATGCATTCTGTCGTTGCTATTCCCAGCAACATCCTCTTCCTGAATCTGCACATTATTTCTGTTACATATAGCATACCACATTCATTGACATATGTCAAACAGATGTTCGATATTTTACTCGAATACCCCGGGCGACACGATTTTGCCGTCGCTCCAAATGCGCTCCAAATCATAAAAAAGCCGGTCTTCCCGGTTAAATACATGCACTACCACATCGCCATAGTCCATCAGTACCCAGCTGCTGTTCCGATTCCCCTCGATGCGCTTCACCTGATAGCCAGCCTGATTCATCTTCTCCTGTACATTTTCCATCAGCGCATTGATCTGGGGCTGGCTTCCGCCATTAGCGATAATAAAATAATCTGCCATAATGGAAATATGCCCAATCTCCAATATCTTAATATCTTCCCCTTTCTTTTCATCCAATGCCTGATACACGATTTTCGCCATCTCTTTACTCATAATAATCCTCATTTCTGCGCTGCTTTCTTAATGGCTCAGCACCGCTGAGACTATGCATATAGCAACTTTGTGTCAAACAGCGCGCAGACACAATAATGCCAATCGAACCGTTATGATCCACAGCCATTCATCCCTTCATGCGCTCCCACGCTTCCCGATAAAAATCATAGGCATCTGCCGTGTAATGATCTAATGCCTCCTCCCCTTCATCCCTTTCCCGCAGATAAGACAGGGTATGGAAAAGAATCAGATACATCGCCTCATCCAAATCCCGGAATGCCGCCCGTCGGACTTCCTCCATATGGGGCAGCATCTTCCTTCCCGGCTCGATATAGTCCGCAATAAAAAGAATCTTTTCCAGACCGCTCATTCCCGGCTTGCCCGTGGTATGCCACCGAATGGCCGAGAGCACGCCCTCCTCCTCCACCCCATACCGCTCCCTGGCAAAATGCGCGCCCACTTTCGCATGGAGCAGAGAGGGATTCGCCCGCTCCGTCTCGCTATAGCGAATGCCATTCTTCTTGCAGATGGACAGCATTTCCTCCCCGGATAAATACTTGGCGCAATCATGCAGCATTCCCGCATAACCTGCCATCGCCACATCCTCCCCAAAGCACATGGCCATCGCCTGAGCCGTATAACGCACCCCTAGTGTGTGCTGGAATCTCTTTTTCCTCAGGACATGTTCTAATTCTTCCTGTATCTCCTCTAGTGTCTTCATCATCACAACTCTCCCTGCTGGTAACAGCCCGTCTTCAAAATATACTGATATACGCTGGGAGGAAGGTATTCCTCCACAGATTCCCCCCTAGCTATCCGCTCCCTGATCTCGCTGGAACTGATTTCCATCCAAGGCATGGGAATCACACGAATCTCCCCCCCAAATCTATCCATCAAAGTTCCTGCCCGCTCCTCCATCTGATTCCCGCTTAATCCATCTCTGGAAAAAGCCAGGAGCGTGGCATAGCGCAAGATCTCCTCCGGCCGATACCACTTCTCAAAATAAAAAAGGGAATCCCCCCCCAGAATAAAATACAATTCCTCCTCCGGCTGCGCCTTCTGGAACAGGGACAGCGTCCGGGCGGTGTAAGTGATTTCCCGGCGGCGAAATTCAAAATCCGAAAAATAAAAGCCCGCCTCCCCTGCCACTGCCAGTTCCACCATATCCCGGCGGACATTCTCCGGGGTAATGCTCCTGTCCATTTTATGGGGCGGTATCTTGGATGGCATGAAAAGCACTTGATCCAGCCCCTCCTCCTCCATGGCCCGCCTTCCCATGGCGAGATGAGCCATGTGTATCGGGTCAAATGTACCGCCCAAAATCCCTGTCTTACCCATGCCTCGCAGTCCGGCTTCTCCGGCTCCTCTCACTGCCCCGAGAGCGGTCGCGCCTTGCGTCCCCGGCCCTGCCAGTTCTCTTTTCCGCAGCCCTCGCAGTTCCCTTTCCCGCAGCCCTCGCAGTTCCCTTTCCCTCACCCAGTCCACTGCTTCTCTTCTTCAATTTCCCATCAGGAATCTTCTTCGCCTCTCGCTTGGCATTCTTCTTGTAAAGCACAATCTTTTTCCCAATTACCTGAACCACTTGGGAACCCGTGCGCTGGGCAATCACTTCTGCCAGTTCTGCCGGATCGTCTGCGCAATTCTTTAGCACGCTGACCTTAATCAGCTCCCTAGCCTGCAATGCCGATCTGATTGCCTCAACCTGCGCCGGGGACAGGCTGGACTTCCCGATCTGGAAAATACTGTCAATCTTCATTGCCCGGGCCTTTAAAACCGCCCTCTCTTTGCTTGTCATATCTCTCCTCTTTCTGTGCAAGTGTACGATTCCAAATACAATTTCCTTCTGAAATGTTATTTTATAATAATCTGGCCATTCCGTCAACAATTCCAAGTTACTTATCATATTTCTCTGCTTTTCATAATATATTGTTCCATAATATGATGATAGGGTCGAAAGTAGATGGCAGAATATCTTTGCATGCAATCTGCTATCTACTGGCTCCGCCCGCCAAACACCCGCATAAAGCAGATTCGCCTGAAAATATGCGGAAATAAAGGTGTTTGTAGAATTGCATGATCAAAGGAGGATAAATACATGGTGAATCTCTGCAAAAAAAGCGGGAAAGGAATACCGAAAGAATCCAATGCCTGCGGGAAATGCGGCAGCGGGGCAGGTAAGGATTCCCCCAAAAAACCGCTGGCCATCGGAATCAGCATCTGTGCCGTTCTATTCATCACCGGGGTTGTAACTGTCTTATTTGCAACAGGAAGCATCCGCAAAAAAAATAAAGCGATTCAAACCATTTCATATACGAAATCCATGCAAGAAGAGAAAAAGGAACAGGTGGCAGACAAGGGTCAGGGGGATGGCGCCGCCCTCCCCATCACTGCCAAATCCGCCGTACTTATAGAGAATAGTTCCGGCAGGATTCTCTATGAGAAAAACAAAGACAAGGAAGTCATCCCAGCCAGCATTACAAAAATCATGACGCTGCTACTGATTTTCGATGCTCTGGATGAACGGAAAATCTCTCTGAAAGACAGCGTGACCGTGAGCGACTATGCGGCAAAGATGGGCGGCTCCCAAGTTTTTCTGGAACCAGGGGAAACCCAGACCGTCAAGGATATGATCAAATGCATCAGCATCGCCAGTGCCAATGATGCCGCAGTAGCCATGGCAGAATACGTGGCAGGTTCTGAGCAGGAATTTGTGAAGCGGATGAACGCAAAGGCAAAGGAACTGGGCATGCGCCACACGCGCTTTAAGAACTGCAACGGCCTGGACGATACCATCAAGAGCGGACATTACAGCAGTGCCTATGACGTGGCACTGATGAGCCAGGCACTGGTCACCAGGCATCCGGACATCACAAAATATTCCACCGTATGGATGGACGAAATCACCCACAAGACCAAAAAGGGGGAATCCGTCTTCGGGCTCACCAACACCAACAAGCTTATCCGAACCTACGACGGAATTACCGGACTGAAAACCGGCTCCACCTCCAAGGCAAAATACTGCCTTTCCGCCACTGCCAAGAGGGGAGGCGTCAGCCTCACCGCCGTGGTAATGGCAGCCCCCGACCACAAAGTGCGTTTCTCCCAAGCGGCATCCCTGCTTGACTATGGCTTTGCCAACTGCTCTAATTTTCGCGACAAGAAAGACGGCATCCCCTTAAAAGAGCAGCCCGTCAAGGGAGGCACGAAAACAAAGATCGTATCCCGGGTGGAAAAAGACTTCTCCATCACCTTGGTGGGGGAGGAAAAGCCAGAGGACCTCACCCGGAAAATCACCTATCGCAAGAATCTGTCCGCCCCTGTCAAGGAAGGAGAGGTCATCGGTTCCGTCACGTATCTGATGGGTGAAAAAAATATCGGGGAAGTCCCTATCCATGCCGCCGAAACCATCGAAAAAGCTACCTTCCTGGATTATGTGAAAAAGGTGTACCAGCGGTTTGTATTCAATTAAAAAAGTGCGAAGCTTCCTATACGGCAAAAAGGCGCAATCCCATACCCCCATCAATCCTTGCTCTCAAATGTACCATACTTGAACTTGTCTTTTCCATCATACTTGAAGACAAATTTATTCAGGGCATCCGCATTGGTCCTAGTGGTATAAGTGGAACTAGTTCCATCTGTCATCATTAGGCAGGAACCCACCGACACCTCCCCATTGAAAGCGCTCCTGTAATATCCCTCCAGGGGAACCTGAAGCTGGTGGATCTCCGTGGTGCCCATGGTAACCACGGAGGTAATATACTGCAAAATCCGGTCATTATCCAAATCCGTCTTCACATGCTTCAATAATTTATTGGCAATCTTGACCCAATCGGGCATGGGCAGGGACTTCACCTTGGAGAACACTGCCCTCATCACCGTCCGCTGCCGCCAAGTCCTGCCATAGTCATCCCGCAGCCCGTTCACCGTAGTTCCTTTCTTTCGGATGCGGCAATAACCCAACGCCTGATGGCCATTCAGCATCTGCTTTCCCACCTTGACGTTTCTGTATTTCTTCTTCCTGATATAATTCGTGCTGTTGAGGTACTCTGCCTCGGACTCTGTCACTTCCACCTCCACGCCATCCACGGCATCCACAATATCCACAAAGGCGCTGAGGCCAATCTCCACATAGCCATCCAACTTAATATCAAAATTCATGGCAATGGTCTTATACAGCAATTCAATTCCTCCAAAAGAAAAGGCAGAATTTAACTTGTTATGCCCATGCCCCGGTATCTCCACATAATTGTCCCTCATCAGGGAGGCCGTCTTCAGCACATTGTGCTTCAAATCCATGGTGGCTATAATCATGGTATCTGTCAATCCCCGATCATTTTCATATCCCCGGTCTCTTCTGGCATCGTTGCCAATTACCAGAATATTCACGATATCATTGTCAGAATTTACCTTGATACCGCTCAAATCCACATTCCTCAACTGGGTGTCATAATCTCTGTTGATCTGGTTCATGGAGTGGTTAAACTCTACCTGCACCTTGGCGGCGCCAAAGCCCACCACAGCGCTGAGAGTAATAAAAATCCCCATCAAAATCTTTTTCCACATATGTTTTACCTCTTCTTATCGTTTGCCATTCCTCGTTACCATTCCAGCAATCCCTATCATGTCTAGAAATCAGTGGCAAATAACGACATTCCTTTGGGAGCAAGCCAACACCTGTCCGAAAAACATTTTACACGATATGAAACCATTATGCAAATCTTTTTTCTGCCACCCTTTTGATTATGATTCCCCCTTATACTGAAACTCTTTCTTCCCATCATACCGAAAGATGAATTTCTTCAAGACATCGGAATTGACAGAAGTATCCCGCTCTCCCACGCCGCCCGTAGTAGGGACAATCGCCGCCCGCAGGGAATTTGGCACGCCCGGCACATCCTCCCCATAACAGAAATAGCCGTTTCTGGGAATCTGCAGCTGGTGAATCTCCGTGGTTCCCATGGTAATTACGCTCATCATGTAGCTATAGATAGCATCGTTGTCCAAATCCGTGGTCACGCAGTCAAATGCCTTATTCAGCACGCTAATCCACTGTGACTTTGGCTGGCTCTTCAATTTCTGGAAAATGGAAGTGAGCACCGTCCGCTGCCGCCAAGTTCTCCCATAATCATCCGTCAGGCCATTGGCGGTCACCACAGGTTCGCCTATCTTATCTTTCCCCTTTCGGATACGACAATATCCCAATGCCTGATTTCCATTTAATGTATGTTTCCCCGGCTTTATGTTATGATATTTCTTGCTCACGTAATTGGTACAGTTCAGATATTTCGCCTCCGTCTCCGTAATCTCAAGCTCCACGCCGCCCACGGCGTCAATCACCTTGCGAAATCCCTTCAAGCCCACCATGGCATATCCATCCAGCTTCATATGGAAATTCTGGGCAATGGTCTTATATAGATTCTTCACGCCCCCATTGCCATATGCCGCATTCAGCTTCTCCAGTTCAGAGGTCGCCGCATCCACCACCAGCGTATCCCGCATCAGGGTCGTCAGTTTCAGCGCGCCATGCTTCTGATCCAAGGTGGCAATCATCATGGTGTCTGTCAGGCCATCCGACACGAATCCGCTCACCTTCTCCTTACGCTTGTCCGTGCCAATCAAGAGAATATTTACAATATCGTCATCCGTCTCTATGTTCAAATCCTTAGGAAGCTCCACGCTTTCCAGCCTGTTATCGTAATCCCTCTGAATATGATTCAAGGAATTGTCCATCGTGCTCTTCACGCTGGCCACCCCAAATCCCGCGGCACCACTCAACACAATCAAAATGCCAAATACAATCTTTTTCCACATAATTCTTTCCTTTCCATAAATTGGAACTGCCCCCTCAAACCAGCCAGCAGTCATATCATTTACAACAGCGCTCCCATTATACCACCTTTTTGCCACAAATACAACTTTCCGTCCTCAGGAATCATTGACGAAAAATGTCTTCTCCGCTATAATAGCAAAGGCGAATATAAAACGCATAGATTTAAGAAGCAGCATTACGAAGAACAGAATGCGTACGGCCCCCGGCGAGAAGCATGGGAAGCATAACGCAAAAAAAGGGAGGAAACATATGGCTAAAGGCGCTGGAAAGAATAATTGGGCACTGTTTCTATTACTATTGGCGGGAATTGTCCTCGGCAGCTTTATCGCTCAGGCTACCGCCGGAATCTCAGCCCTCTCCTGGCTGAATTACGGACAGCATTTTGGAATGACATCCCCATTCAAACTGGATTTGGGCATCATGGTGCTGAGTTTTGCCCTCTCTGTCAAAATCACCATCGGAAGCATTGTGGGCATCATTATCGGCATCATCATTTACCATTTTATCTAACTTTGATAGCAGATTGCCAATGATCTGGTACATAGGAACATATCGCATGATGACGCAAATTGTTGAAAAAACGGCGTTAGAGGATTACTCTAACGCCGTTTTTTCGTGCCATCGCCTCCTGACAGGCAAAATCCGGCACAGCAAAATCTATTTATTCGCCCTATAGTAGTTAATCAGGCATCCCTTAATGATGATATCCCGCTCATCGTCTGTCAAATCCCCCAGCCTCAGGGTAAATTCCTTCATGTCCTTTCCCACTACATAGGCTTTAATCTCGTCATTCTTCTCCTCAACCGCCTTCTTGATGTCCTTCACGAAGATATAATCCCCATTTTGGAAAGGAATCTCTCCCGGATAGAGAAAGGGAAGCATTCCCCAGTTAATCAGATTGGAACGATAACGCTTGGTAGCGTATTCCTCGGCGATATTGGCCAGCCCGCCCAGCACTTTCTGGCAGGAAGCTGCCTGCTCCCTGGCTGAGCCATCTCCCGGCTTCACTGCGTATACCATGCTCCCTATCTGGGTCTCCTCCGGCTTCACGGCAAACTTTTCGTTAATCTTCTCGAAAACCTCCTTGGCCTCCGGCAGTGCGGCAAAAATGTCCTCCCCGGCAACTCTTGCCCTCTCTCCCAGCTGGACAGCCTTGGCTTTCCCCACATACTCCGGATCCTTCCTGGACAGGGTAAATTCTGCCAGTCCCAGAGGATTGGAGCGGAAAGAAGAAGTCTCCCCGGAGGGAATCAATTCATCCGTGGTGGTCACCGGATCATGGATTTCGGAGACAACCTTAATCAAAATATTGTCTGTCAGCGCAGACATTTCCGGCCAGTCCTTGATATTTGGGCCGAACTTAATCTCCTCCTGAGGATCAGCCTTGCCCACCCCATCATAAATCCGATTCTCGTAAATGGTCTTGTCAAAGAAATATTTCGGTCCCGTGTATGTGACATCCATATCCGTAGCCGGGGTGAGGTATCCCTTGTTCGCCGCAGTGGCCGCAATAGAACGGGCATCCATCAGAGCCACGGAAGAAATCTGTCCATTCTGAATCTTAGAGCCCTCCCTGTTTGGGAAATTCCTAGTTGAATGGCGGATGCTGAAGGCATTGTTTGCCGGCGTATCCCCGGCGCCAAAGCAGGGGCCGCAGAAGGCCGTCTTTACAATGGCGCCCGTCGCCATCAGGTCAGCCAGACGGCCGTTTTTCGCCAATTCCATATAAATCGGAGTAGATGCCGGATAGACGCTCAGCGTAAACTCATCGGCACCGATGCTGGCACCCTTCAAAATATCTGCCGCCGCGCAGATATTTTCAAAACCGCCGCCGGCACAGCCTGCAATAATTCCCTGATCCACATAAAGCCTTCCATCCCGCACCTTATTTTTCAAAGTGAAATCCACCTGGCCATCCAGAGAGACCAATGCCTTCTTGTCACAGTCATCCAGAATATCCATCAGATTTTCATTCAATTCCTCGATAGTGTAGGTATTGCTGGGGTGGAAAGGCATTGCAATCATGGGCTTGATCTTT
>CASGVX010000076.1 GCA_949346185.1 uncultured Lachnospiraceae bacterium | reverse complement strand
GCCATCTAATATCAACACATCAGGCCCTTTTCCCGCCAGAATATTTGTGTTCAGCACGCTCAGGGCATCATCCAGGGTGACCCCATCCTTTCTGGTAAGCCCGATTTGCAGATTGACATGGATGTCTGGATTGGCCTTCTGGAACAAGGTCACTGCCTGCCGTAGGAAGATAGATTCGTCCAGAGCATACACCGTAAGTTCCTTGTCTGGCACAGATGCGGCATTTTTTTCATAAGAATAGTGATATATCTTGTTTTCCGTACCATTATTTGCTGCAATAAATATGTTATTCTGATCCAGCACGGCAATATCGTAAAATACTGTATTTCCGCTTCCCAGACTGGTCATGCTGCTGTCCATCAGCTGCTCTGTCACGCTTCCGCCCAACTTGAAATGAAAGAGGCCCTCCTTATTGGCAAACATAATGCGGCCCTTTTCTGTTCCTTCCGAAAAAACCATAGGCTGGCCGGAATCCGTATCGCTGGAGGCCAGCTTTTTGTCTTTTTTCACCAAGTTTTCCAGTGGAACTTCGGAATCCAGCCTGCTTCCGCTTTCCGTGTCAAAGAGCGCGATGCCGTCATCATTTACGGCAATGAGTCGATTTCCTGCCACGCTGAAATAATTGATGACGGCACCCTTTGTGTCAAATGCCTTGCTGCAGGCGCCGTCCCCCTCCATTTTGTACAGGGAGCCATCCGTCATTTGAACGATCAGGGTATTCTTGCTGCTATAGGCGGCACGCCATACTTGATTCTCTTTCTTTCCTGATGTCTGCCCGGGAAGGCTTAAGGTGACCGTCTGGGATGTTCCATTGGAATCCACAAGGGAAACGTTTATTTTCCCCTGTTTCCCGTAGTGGAATAATGCCACGTCCCCCTTGGGTCCAATGGTGGCATGGGGGAGGAACTCCTTTTTTACCCCCTTGATTTTGGTTTGTCGCCAGCTTTTGCCCTGATCGCTGCTGGTGAGAATGGTATGGCTCATATCATCTCGCATTGCCACAACCCCCAGACTGCCATCTTCCATCTTTCGCATGGCGCAAATCCTTTTCGTTCCCTTGGGCAGCGGGCACTCATTCTCAAAGAACCTTCCGCTTCCCTTCTTGCTGCTTTCCTTCTCCGCCTCTTGACTAGTGTCTTGTTGGATTTTCTTCTCCTTGCCGTCGTCACTGCAGCCGCCCAGCAAAGTCAATACCATGATCAACCCCAATATCAGGGCGATGCCTTTCTTCTTACGCTTCATTCTCCTCGTTCCCCTTTCCTCTTGATAAAATTAATTAGCAACTATCAAGTATCTTAGCAGTTTTTTCTTGAAATCATCTTAAAATTTCTCTTTAATTATTTTTTTCTTTTCAAGATAGTTTTAAGAATAGTGTGATAAAATGATAGGAAGTGGGTCTATGGCATGATGCGATGAATGGTTATGATTAGCAACGACATATAGAAGTGTCTGCGAATTATATTGTTTAGGCAGCCACATTTATGGTATCGCAGTATTGTATCAGAGGGAGGAGCGCAATGAAGATTTTATTGATAGAAGATGATGAGAAGTTATGCGAGCTTTTAAAATTTCAGCTGCAGAAGGAAATGCATCAGGTGGACATCTGCCATGATGGGCTGGATGGACTGGATATGTTCCTGCAGGATGCCCATGACCTAGTGCTGCTGGATCGCATGCTGCCAACCATGAATGGATTGCTGGTACTGAAAAAGGCTAGGAACGCCGGGCTGGATACGCCTACTATACTCATAACGGCTCTTGGCGAGCTGTATGACCGGGTGGAGGGTTTGGATGGGGGTGCAGATGATTATCTGGTAAAGCCCTTTGAATACGAAGAACTGTCTGCCAGAATCCGTTCCCTGAGAAGGCGCAGTGGAAAGTGGGAGGAGGACAGCCTCCTGCAGTGGGGGGATGTTTCCTATGACTGCACCCTGCGCATTCTCCACGGGCCAAAGAAGAGACAGCAGCTATCCGGCAAGGAGGGGCTTCTTCTGGAGGTCTTTCTGAGGAATGCCGGGCAGGTAATTCGCCGCATGGTGATATTTTCCAGAGTGTGGGGAGTGGATGCCCCAGTGGAGGAGAGCAATCTTGACACCTATATTCATTTTCTGAGGAAGCAGCTGCGGTACGTGGGCAGCAGCCTGAGCGTAAAGACGGTGCGGGGCATTGGATATGTGTTGGAAGGGCCGGGAGAGGAAGGGGAACATGTTTCATAAATTACATCTGCAATTAACAGTATTCTGTACCATGGTCACAGGCGGGATTTTTATACTGCTGGCGTTGGTTTGCCTTTTTTTTGCTCAGGATAGCATTAAGGGAAATGATGATTTTGCTTTCCTGAGGCAGTTGAGCGGCATCCTGATACAGTTACAGGAACAGGATGCCATCTCCCACCAATGGCTGAACCAGATGCAGGAAAAGGGTCAGATGAGGTTGTTTCTCTATGACGATAATACCCCCCTCTATTATCAGGATTATCATTCCTCCAAGATAAGCGATGCCCTGAGGGAGGAAGTCATTCGGGAGGCTCGGGAGAGCTATCAGATGGATATTTTCCATGCAAATGTGCAGCAGGTGATTGCCCATGTGGAATTTGACTTCACCTCTGACGCTGGTGAGGATTATGCGGCCTCCGTGGGGGTGGTTCCCAGAGAAGGCAAGCACATGGGATTTGTCATTCTATATTCTCTGGAAAAGCGGCACAAGGAAATGAGCCGACTGCGTCTCATGGTCTTTCTGGCTGGCATGATGGCCATCGCCTTGCTGTTTATCTTCTCTTGGTTCTTTACAAAGCGCATGCTCGTTCCTCTGGAACATAGCCGGAATAGGCAGATGCAGTTTATCGCATCCGCCTCCCATGAACTGCGGGCGCCTCTGTCCGTGGTGCGGGCTGGGCTGGAATCCCTGAAAAAGACGGACAGCCCGGAGGAGCAGGCGCATTTCATCGCCTACATGGAGGAGGAAAGTGGCCGCATGCAGAATCTGGTCAGCGACATGCTCCTTCTGGCAAATGCGGATTCTGGCCATCTGCCTCTGCGCATGGAAGATTGCCAGCCAGAGGAACTATTATTAAATATCTATGAAAAATACGAAGTCATCGCCAGAAAGAAAGGAATTGCCCTAGCGATTTCCCTTCCGGAAGAAATATTGCCGGACTGCCGCTGTGACAGAGAAAAGATCCTGCAAGTATTCTCTGTCCTGCTGGACAATGCCCTCTCCTACACGCCTTCTGGGGGAAAAGTCCGTCTCTCTCTGTGGGCAGACAAAAAGGTGCTCTGCTTCTCCTTCTCCGATACGGGCTGCGGTATTCCAGAGAAGGAGCGGGAGCGCATTTTTCATCGCTTCTACCGCTCGGATGATGCCCATGCGGACAAGGCGCACTTTGGACTGGGTCTGTGCATCGCAAAGGAAATCCTAGAGGGGCATCAGGGAAATATCCATGTGGAGGATTCTGAATCGGGGGGCAGCTGCTTCGTGGTGGAACTTCAAGCGAAAAAGAATCCCCAGTAATTGGCCCATGGGCTGCTGGGGATTCCGAAGGAATTATTTTATTTTGACAGATTTTACGCTGCTGAATGCGCCCTGGTATTTTTTTCCTTTGACTACCCGGTAGGCGCGGATTTTTACAAAGTATTTCTTCTTTCGCTTTAATTTGCGAATGATCTTCTTCGCAGTCTTGCCAGACTTCACTGTGTAGGTTTTCTTTCCCTTGGTGAACTTTTTGTTCTGGCCAATCCAGATGACATATCCCGTGGCCTTGCTCACCTTATTCCAGCGCACCTCCAGCGTCTTCTTCTTGGGAGATGTGACTTTCTTGATTTTTACCTTCTTTACAGTTACCTTCTGGCTCGGGTCTTGCGGCTGCGGGTTGGGATTCTCTATGACAGGAGGCGTATCTTTTTTAAGAATCTCTAATTTGGCTCCGTTGCTTTTCACTGATACGTAGTTGGCGCTTTCCTCCGCAGATGCCTGCACGTAATATGTTCCCGG
Source organism: uncultured Lachnospiraceae bacterium (assembly GCA_949346185.1). Classification (GTDB taxonomy): domain Bacteria; phylum Bacillota; class Clostridia; order Lachnospirales; family Lachnospiraceae; genus Butyribacter. Next base: position 4,884 of record CASGVX010000076.1, on the reverse strand, counting down.
GGCGGTGGGCTTGCCGGAACATTTCCTCTCCAGTTTTTCATCTTCATAGTAAGTATAGGCAATCTTGGATTCACCGTTATATTCCTTGGGATTCACTGTCCAATTTTCTCCCTCCTTCACGGTCATATCTTCCAATAGGAGGATGGGAGTCGATTTTTCGATTTTGGCCGTAACGGTCTTCCAATATTCCGCACCCGATCGGTTAATGACGATCTTTAATTCGTAAGTGCCGGACTGGGTGATTTCGGGAATGGCTGACAGGGCTTCCCCAGTCTCGTTTCCATCCTCAAGCATGCGGCAGGAAATCTTTTCGCCTTCCCTCTGTCCCGTCAAAGTAGCCAAAGGATGCGCCTTCCCGTCGTATATCCCTTGGTAGGTTTCTGCCGTCACGCCCAGAAGGTCTATGGATAGCATATCCGGGGTCAGAGGAATCAGCCGCTGGGAGTCGCTTATCTTGGTACTGTATAATTTATAGGTTTCGCTGTCGGCGAGGCAGTACACTTTTGAAGCAGAAGTGTAGGAGACGTTTGCCACTTCAATCTCTTCTGCTAGGATATAGACCTTCCCCAAAGTGCAGCCCTCGTCAAAATAGGTATTTCCTTTGAATATTTTCAAATCCGGGGGCAGAATCAGCGTTTTCAATGCCTTGCAGTTCAGGAAAGGCGCTTCGCCCAGCGTTGTCACCGTGGAGGGGATTTTTACGTTCTTCAATGCCTCGCAGTTGGCAAAAACATTTGTGCCAATCTCTGTCAGGGAACCCTCCTGCAAGATCACTTCCTCCAGTTTTTTGCAGTTGTAGAAGGTATAGTCTAATTTCGTTACGGTGGAGGGCACGGTGACGGTGGTTAGCGCCGTATTGTCGAAGGCCCAATTTCCTATCGCCGTAAGCCCCTCGGACAGATTGATTTGTTCCAGAGAGGTGCAGTTATTGAAAGCGCTATTCTGGAATTGGGCATGATTGCTGTATTCCAAATGCTCTGTGATGCACCAGCGCTTGATGGAGGATGGAATCGTCACCTGGGTCAGGGAAATGCAGCCTTCGAAAGCAGCCCGCCCCATTTCCTCCACGCCCTCTGGAATCTCCAATGTCGTCAGGGAAGTGCATCCTGCAAAGGCAGAATTTTCAAAGCAATTCAATTTGGATGGAAGCCTGACGCTTTTCAGGGAGGTGCAGTTTTCAAAGACATGCTCCGGCAGGATGGTGATGCCGTCTCCCAGCGTCAGCTCTGTCAGGGATTTGCACCCCTCAAAGTTATAGCCATTATGAATGATGCTGCTTTCTGATTGCTTCCTTACGCCAAATGTGGTGCCGGAGGGAAGAGAGACGGTCTTTAGGTTGGGACAGCCTTGAAAGGCCTTTTCCCCGATTTCCACTGTGGCGCCATCTTCAATGGTGAGGCTGGTGATATTTTTATTTTTTGAAAAGCCCGAAATACGTCCCACAGGGATTTCTTTTCCCTCTACGGTTAGTGTTTTCGGGATGGTCAGGTTCCAGTCGGTTCCGTTATAGTCGGTGATGTGTGCCTTCTCCTTATCGCCATCCGTGTACGTTGCATAGATAAAGTCTGTGGTGGTTTTGCTGTGGGTGGTTCCGTCGGCGTTGCCTTCTGCGGCAAGGACCTTCGCCGGAGACAGGGAGATTGGCGGCTGCCTGGAGCCTCCCATCACCATCACCCCGGGGGATGCCAGGCTGACGGCAAGAAGAATGCTGACGCTGCCTTTCGCCATGCGTTTCAAATGCACTTTGTTTGGTGTTCTGTTTTCTTTTCTGTTACTTTCCATAAGATAATCATACCTCCATTTTTTGATTTTTTTAATTTGAATATTTTTCAAAAAGCATATTTTTCACAGCCAATTACTAAAAGATAGCAGAACATAGATGTCTAGGTATTGTCAGAAATATCATGGGAAAATGTCATGAATGATAAAACAGTTCTCAAATATCAATACCAAAATACATGCCGTTGCGAATAGCAACCATAAAATCTCTTATCTCTTTCAATTTGTCTGTGCTACATTATCTTCCGTTCCGTAAAGTTCTCATTTCTTCTGTGTAATCATTTCGCTTTGTTCTTCCGCGCGCCTGGCAATGTCCATCCTCCAGCGGGATAGGACGACGCTCATATCTTCTAAAAATGATGCCCTTGCTCACTGTATTTTATATAGCGATATTATAACATATGTAGCGCAGGCTTGCAAGCACTGACTCGTTTTTGTATCGGGACTACAGAATCAATCAATAAAATTCATGTAGTTAAATAACAATTTTTTGCGAATTATATACTTCAAAATAAATTGTTTCTTTGTGAAAAAATTACATTTACGTATTTGGTAATATATATCTGCACATGTGCACCCTTCTATTTACTTGTAAAACTTGTTATTATAAATCCAGTTATAAGTCGGTTATATGGTATTAGAAAATGTAGGCAGATGACAAGCGCATAGGCGCAAATAGAAAGATGGTGTAATTATGAATAAGAAGAATATTGGACAGAACTTGGGTACGCTGCGTCGTCAGTGCGGCATGACGCAGTCGCAGATTGCTGAACAGATCGGCGTGTCAATTGACCATATTTCCCATGTGGAGATTGGAAAAGGTTCCATATCCCTAGCTCTCTTGCTTAAGATATGCAAATTGATGAATGTAACTCCCAATGATATTCTGGCAGGGGAATATGGGACGAAATCTGCGGATGAGGATAATGTATTTCAGGAGGAGAGCGAATATGGCGTGGGTGGCGATATGTCCTTGGAGGAACTCAATCCGGGGGATCGGATATTGATGAAATACATGTATCAGTTTATGGTGAATAGGAGAGCAGATCCCAAGATGGAGGAAGATTAGGAACTGTTAAGAAATAAATCTTCACATTTTGCTTGCTGGAATCTCCATCTGCTGCGTTGTTGTCAGTCGCCGTAGCCCGCTACGACTTCCTCCTCCGCCTTGCAGATGAAAATTCCAGTTTACGCAAAATGCAAAGTTATTTTTTAACAGTCCCTTAGGCGTGTCAGATTGCCATTTTCTTTATAATATTTCGTCAGTACGCTAGTGTCTTGATAGAATCTTTCATACGGTATCATTGGCTTGGACAAATGATACCGTATAATCAATATAAAGGTACGGATTTTAGCGGTGTCATAGATTGCCTGCAAGCACGTCGGCTAGTGTGATGTGATAGAAGAAGTCATGTACCATCGCATCATATTTCTTCCACATGCCCAAAGTGCGGCATTCGCCCTTGCGCTGGCAGGGATCCGAGCCGGGCTTCAAGCATGCAACGGTAGCCAATGTACCTTCTGTCAGTTCTAAGATTTCCCCTACGGTATATTCTTCCGGATGGCGGGTGAGCTGGTAGCCGCCGCCTTTCCCTCGAAGTCCCCGCAGTAGTTTTTCCGTAACCAAGACCTTTAAGATGCTCTCCAAGTATTTTTCGGAGATATCCTGTCTGCGGGCAATATCTTTTAATGGAATATAATTATCATTCTGGTGCTCTGCCAAGTCAATCATTACCCGGAGAGCGTACCTTCCCTTTGTTGAAATCATTGATCTACCTCCATTTTCTAATATCGCATCATCGTATAGGATACTTTCCCCTTCTCTATGGCTGTAATAATAACTTTAGTATATCATATTAAATGGCATCTTTCCAATGATTAAAGGATAAAAAATTGTGGAATGATAATGATATTTGTGATATAATGAATGCGTCATATAGGACAATTTATGACCGTTGGTCATTTTCAGGAAGCCGGCAACATAAATTGCAAATTATTTAGATGGGAGAAAATGTATGCAGGAAAAATTGGATCAGTGGATTAACTGGGTGGAATTTGATGAACTGTTGGCGGGTCAGCATAATGCGCCGCACAATATTTTGGGCTTGCATGAATTTGGAAAGGGGCAGGTATTTACGGTGTACCGCCCTGAGGCACAACGGGTAACTGTCACGGACAGCAAAGGGAACAATGAAATTGAACTAGATGAGGTGGAGCCGGGGAGTGGATTTTTTGGCCTGTATGTGCAGGGGAAAAAATATGGGGAAAACTACAAGCTTCATGTCCAGTATGGTGAGGATGACGTGGTGGAGACGGAAGATCCATATTCCTTTTCGCCCCAGATATCCGCAGATGACTTATATGTATTCGCCGAGGGGAACCATTATGAGATTTACAAGAAGCTGGGAGCGCACCCGATGACGATTAATGGAGTGAAAGGCACATATTTTGCCGTCTGGGCGCCTCATGCCAGAGCGGTGAGCGTGGTGGGTACATTTAATCTCTGGGATGGAAGGCTGCATCCTATGCGCACGCTGGAGGTGTCTGGAGTTTATGAATTGTTCATACCGGGAGTGGAGCCGGGGGCAATCTATAAGTATCAGATTCTTACCCGCACAGGGGATATACTGATGAAGTCAGATCCTTATGCCAACTGCGCAGAACTTCGGCCGGACAATGCCTCCGTGGTTGCGGATCTCGCGGGATTCCAGTGGACGGACAAGAAGTGGATGGCGGCTAGGGAGAAGGAGACTAGGGATTCCCTGCGGAAGAAACCCATGGCAATCTACGAGATGCATCTGGGTTCATGGAAGAAGAAAGATGATGGCTCGGAGGATGGCTTTTATAATTATCGGGAATTGGCGCCCATGGTGGTGGATTATGTCAAGAAGATGGGATATACCCATGTGGAGCTGATGGGCATTGCGGAGCATCCCTTTGACGGCTCTTGGGGATATCAGGTGACAGGCTATTATGCGCCTACCAGGAGATATGGCGATCCAAAGGATTTCATGTATTTTGTGGATTACCTGCACGTCCATGGCATCAGCGTGATTCTGGATTGGGTTCCGGCACATTTTCCCAGAGATGCCCATGGCCTTGCAT
>CASGVX010000075.1 GCA_949346185.1 uncultured Lachnospiraceae bacterium | reverse complement strand
TATCTCGGCGTAGCTGAGCGCCGTTTCGTCTATATCCTCACAGGAGCGAACGGGTGACTGCCGGACGCATTCTGGCACAGAGCCATCCGGTGGAGGCGGATATCGTAGTGGGAGTGCCGGAATCCGGCAATGCGGCGGCCATGGGGTATTCCATGGGGTCAGGGATTCCCTATGGGACAGCCTTCGTGAAGAACAGTTATGTGGGGAGAACCTTTATCAAGCCAGGCCAGTCTGCAAGAGAATCCAGCGTGCGGGTGAAACTGAATGCCCTGCGGGATGTGGTGGACGGAAAGCGGGTGATTATGGTGGACGACTCCATTGTGCGGGGAACCACCAGCGACCGCATCGTGAGGATGTTAAAGGATGCGGGGGCGAAGGAGGTGCATGTGCGCATCAGTTCCCCGCCCTTCAAGTATCCCTGCTATTTTGGCACGGACGTGCCCTCCAGTGACCAACTGATTGCCTACAAGCATACGGTGGAGGAAATCCGTGACATGATGGGCGCAGATTCTTTGGGATATCTGGATGCCAGCCGATTGAACGAGCTGATTGGCGGGGATATGGGATACTGCCACGCATGCTTTTCCGGGGAATATCCCATGGAGACGCCCAAGGGGGATATCCGGGGAGATTACGAGAAGTAAACGTTGCTGTGAATAGTAATGAGTAATAGCAGTTTTAACCCTTTCACATTCACATGAAGCGTGAAGACAATTTAGAATAATGGAGGAAAAACAGATGAATACAGATAAATACACCAGCCCCCTTTCGGAGCGCTATGCCAGTAGGGAGATGCAGTATATCTTTTCGCCAGACAAGAAGTTCCGTACATGGAGGCGGCTGTGGATTGCCTTGGCGGAGGCGGAAAACGAGCTTGGCCTGAAGAATGAGGAGGGCGGTCCTGCCGTGACCAGAGAGCAGATTGAGGAGCTCAAGAGCCATGAGGAGGATATCAATTACGAGGTGGCAAAGGAGAGGGAAAAGCTGGTGCGCCATGATGTCATGAGCCATGTGTATGCCTATGGACAGCAGTGCCCGAAGGCGGCGGGCATTATTCATCTGGGAGCCACTTCCTGCTATGTGGGTGACAACACGGATGTGATCGTGATGACGGAAGCGCTGCAGCTGGTGCGGAAGAAGTTAATCAACGTGATTGACGAACTGGCAAGATTTGCCATGGAGCATCGGGCTCAGCCCACGCTGGCATTTACCCATTTCCAGCCAGCCCAGCCTACCACGGTGGGAAAGCGCGCCACGCTGTGGCTGCAGGAGTTCGTGATGGATTTGGAGGACTTGGAGTATGTGCTCTCCACCATGAAGCTTCTGGGCTCCAAGGGAACTACGGGAACCCAGGCCAGCTTCATGGAACTCTTTGACGGGGACGAGGAAAAGATTAAGCAGCTGGATCAGCTGATTGCAGAAAAGATGGGATTCGATGCCTGCTTCCCAGTATCTGGGCAGACCTATTCCAGAAAGCTTGACACTAGGGTGCTGAATGTGTTGGCAGGGATTGCCGCCAGCGCCCACAAGTTTTCTAACGATATTCGTCTGCTCCAGCACTTGAAGGAGATTGAGGAACCCTTTGAGAAGAACCAGATTGGCTCTTCCGCCATGGCATATAAGAGAAATCCTATGAGGAGCGAGAGGATTGCATCCCTGTCCCGGTATGTGATGTCCGACGTGATGAATGGAATGTTTACTTCTGCATGCCAATGGTTTGAGAGAACCTTGGATGATTCTGCCAATAAGAGGATTAGCGTGCCGGAGGGATTTTTGGCCACCGATGGCATCTTGGATCTTCTGCTGAACGTGGTGGATGGTCTGGTGGTATATGACAAGGTGATTGAGAAGAGGCTGATGTCGGAACTGCCTTTCATGGCCACGGAAAATATTATGATGGATGCGGTGAAGGCTGGCGGCAACCGCCAGGATTTGCATGAGGAAATCCGCACCCTGTCTATGAAGGCAGGAGAGAATGTGAAGATGCGCGGTCTGGACAATAACCTGCTGGAATTGATTGCGGAAGATGATAAGTTCCCAGTAGGGCTGGAGGAACTGGAGGAGGCAATGCAGCCGGAGAAATATGTAGGGCGGGCGCCTTCTCAGGTGAAGGAATTTATTGAAGATGTGATTCAGCCCATTCTGGATGCCAATCGGGATATTTTGGGCGTGAAGGCAGAGATCAATGTGTAGCTAAGTTTTGCTTTGCGGCATAAGGGCTATGCATGCGCATCGCAGGAATGCGTTGTCGATTTGTAAAAGAAAGGGAGGGAAGTGCAATGGGAAGCAAGAGGATACTCACTGCCAGAGTGTCGGAGAAGATGGTGGCGGCAGAGGATGTCTATACCTCGGATGAACAGCTTTTGATTCCGGAGGGAACCGTTCTGACGGGGGAAATCATTGAGGCGTTGAAGGAGCGATCTATCTTTGCCATCAGGGTCAAGGTAGGAGAAGACGGAAAAACGCCGATCATGGGAGATGCAGATCCGGGGGATGTGCCGGAGGCTGCTCCGATAGAGGGGATTCCGGATGTGTCAGATTTGGAAAAGGACGTGCTCGCAGCAGATCCGGAGGGGGAAAAGGATTATTATCAGGCTGTGAGGGAGTCGAAGGAGTTTCAGGAGTTTCAGGAGACTTTCTTGCAGACGGTGGACAATCTCAAGGATGTGTTTAACCGGGTGGTGATGCAAAATGAGAAAATTGATAGCGAGGAGATTTTGGAGGAAGTGGAGGATGTGGTTTCTAAGAGCCGCAACAGCATTCACGTCTTAGATATGCTCCAGTGCATGAAAGGATATGACGATGTTACGTACGTGCACTCTATGAATGTGTCCCTTCTCAGCAATCTGATTGGGAAATTGGCTTTTCCAGATATTTCTGAGGAGGATTTGCAGATTCTGACATTGGCAGGGCTTCTGCATGATGTGGGGAAGCTCATGGTGCCGGATGATGTGCTGCTGAAGCCGGATCGTCTGACTATATCTGAGTATAATCTGGTGAAAACCCATGTGCTTCACGGGAACAATATTTTGAAAAATTCCAATTTGGATCCTAGGATAGCAGAGGTTGCCATGCGCCACCACGAGCGGTGCGATGGATCGGGTTATCCGGGAAAGTATAAAAAGGATCAGGCCAGTTCTTTTGCAAGGATTGTGGCAATCGCTGACACCTATGACGCCATGACCTCGGATCGGCCTTTCCGCAAGGCGATTTGTCCCTTTGAGGTCATTCATATGTTCGAGAGGGAGGGGCGGCTGCAGTATGATGTGGAATATCTCCTTCCCTTTCTGTCCACGGCTGTTCAGGCATACATGAATACTCAGGTTCGCCTGACCACGGGCGAGGCGGGCAGAGTAGTGATGATTAACAAGGATGAGCTTTCTAAGCCTGTGGTGAAGGTGGGGCAGATGTATTACGACTTGACGAAAGAGAGGGACATTGCCATTGAGAGCCTCGTGGATTGATGGATTTGTGCTTTTTCTCTTGTGTTTATAGGAAATACTGTGGTATAATGAAATAGGTTTGTGTCTGCGCTGCGACACAAACATTATGCACAAAAGGCAGTGCAGAAATGAGGAAGAATATGGTAACAGCAATCGTTGGCGCAAATTGGGGAGATGAGGGAAAGGGAAAGATTACCGATATGTTGGGGGAGAAGTCCGACATTGTCGTCCGCTTTCAGGGAGGCAGCAATGCGGGACATACGATCATCAACAACTATGGCAAGTTTGCACTGCATCTGCTTCCATCCGGAGTTTTCTATGACCATACCACCAGCATTATCGGAAATGGCGTTGCACTGAATATTCCCTACCTCTTCCATGAGATCGAATCCATTGTGGAGAGGGGCGTTCCGAAGCCGAAAATCTTGGTATCGGACAGGGCGCAGATTCTGATGCCTTATCATATTGCATTTGACCAGTATGAGGAGGAGCGCCTAGGGAAAAATTCCTTCGGTTCCACCAAATCTGGCATTGCTCCATTCTATTCAGATAAATATGCGAAAATCGGCATACAGGTGTCAGAACTTTTTGATGATGATGTGTTGCGGGCGAAGATTGATCGCATTTGCGAGCAAAAAAATATTATGTTGAAGTACCTATACAATAAGCCGGAACTTGACAAGGAGGAACTGCTTGCCACGCTGCATGAGCAGAGAGATATGGTGGCGCCTTACGTGTGCGACGTGTCAGCCTATCTGCGAGAGGCAATCCAGAAGGGAAAGAACATTCTTCTGGAGGGTCAGCTGGGCTCTCTGAAAGATCCGGATCATGGCATTTATCCCATGGTGACATCCTCGTCCACATTGGCTTCCTACGGCGCGATCGGAGCGGGGATTCCACCTTATGAGATTAAGCGGATTGTGGCTGCAGTAAAGGCATATTCCAGCGCAGTAGGAGCGGGGGAATTTGTCAGTGAGATTTTAGACGAGACGGAAGCGGAAGAACTGAGAAGGCACGGCGGGGATAAGGGCGAGTATGGCGCTACCACGGGGCGTCCCCGTCGGGTGGGCTGGTTTGACGCAGTGGCAAGCCGCTATGGATGCCGGATTCAGGGGGCTACGGAGGTGGTTCTCACCGTCTTGGACTGCCTGGGGTATTTGAAGGAAATTCCTGTGTGCGTGGGATATGAGATTGACGGCAAGACAGAGAAAGGGTTTCCAGTCACGGCGAAGCTTTCTAAGGCGAAGCCGGTATATGAGGTGCTGCCGGGATGGAACTGCGATATCGGCGGCATTAGGGAGTATGATGAACTGCCAGAGAATTGCAGGAAATATATTGAGTTTATTGAGAAGGAAATTGGCGTGCCGATTACCATGGTCTCTAACGGGCCTAAGAGAGAGGATATTATTTTTCGCAGAAAATAATCGCCGGCAGGGCGTCATGCGTGGAGGCTAGAAATGAATTATAGCCAGCAGAGCATCATAGACAAGAGGAATAGGGCTGTGGGCAGGTCCCATAAGATGCGCAACCGCATAAACGGATTGCTGCGCTATCTCAGGGGTTTGCTTTACACTGCCCTTTTTTTTGCTATTGTCTGGCATGGCTACCGATTTGTGAAAGAAATCGTGGATACCACGGAGGTGGTGCGGCAGACAGAACTCCTGTCCCAAGGGGATGTGAGCGTGCTGTACGATATGGAGGGGAATGAGATACAGGAAATCTCTGATATGGATACGGATCAGGTATATACATCTTTGGATCATATTCCAGATTGCGTTCAGCAGGCTTTTGTGGCTTCTCAGGACGTGAAATTCTTTGAGCATCATGGCATGAACATGCAGGAACTTATTCAAAACTTGTATCATGGAATCTTTCAGAGGGAGGAAGAGGTTCCGATCCATACCACCATTACCGGGCAGCTTTTGCAGAATCGTTTGGATAATCATCAGGAGGATGGAGAGAAAACGCTGTTTCAGCGGTTGAGAGATTATTATCTGGCCATTTCTCTAGAAAAGGACTTGCGCAAGGATGAAATTCTGGAAATTTATCTGAATACCATTAGTTTTGGAGAAAACATTTTAGGCGTGCAGGCAGCATCCAGATATTATTTCCATAAGGATATTCAAGATGTGACAATATCGGAGGCAGCGGTGCTGGCGGCTACGGTGAAGGATCCAGAACACTGCGATCCCATTTCCAATCAGAGCGAAAACAATGTCCTTAGAAAGTCCGTGATGAAGTCTATGCTGGATTTGGGAATGATATCAGAGACGGAGCATGAGGATGCTCTGGGAGATGATGTGTATCTGCAGATAGAGGAGGAAGAGCAGCATCGGGAGGGAAGCACGGGGCATTCCTATTATGTGGATGCAGTTCTGAAGCAGGTGCTTCAGGATATGAAAATACAGTTGGGATATACCCAGACTCAGGCATATAATGCATTGTATCGATGCGGGGTAAAGATTTATACCTGCCAGGATACGGGAATGCAGAAAATCTGTGATGATGCCTTGGCGACCTGTGGCGGGGATGGGGAGAGTCAGGCTTCCTTTGTCTTGATTGATCAGGGAACCGGGGAGATCAAGGCCATTGGGGAGGGGAGCCAGGAGAAGAAGTATTTGGGCAGCTATGCCTTTCGGGAGGGACGGCAGCCCGGAACGCTTTTTGACATCCTCTCCACCTATGCTCCGGCACTGGATACGGTGGGGATGTCTCTGGGAAGCGTAGAGGACGATGCCGCCTACCTGCTGCCAGACACGCTGGCTCCCGTAAGTCATTGGAAGAGAGGGGGATACAAGGGGATGGTCACCCTGAGGCAATCCATTCGACAGAATCTCAGCGTCCCGGCAGTGAAGACCTTGGAGAAGGTGACGATACAGACGGGATATGAATACTTAAAGAGATTCGGCATCACTACCCTTGTGGAGCAAAAACCTCATCTGGCATCTGGGGAGACGGAGGATTCTACAGAGAGCGACTTGCAGTACAGCCTTGCATTGGGAAAACTGACAGAGGGCGTGACTAATTTGGAGATGACGGCGGCATATGGGGCCATCGCCAATCAGGGAGTGTACAAAACTCCTAGATTCTATAACAAGGTAGTGGACAGTCGGGGGAACGTGCTTCTGGAGAATCGCAGCGAGGGAAAGCGAATCATGAAGGATACTACCGCATGGCTCCTCGCCAGCGCTATGCGGGATAAGGAAAATGATCTATCAGGCAGGGGAGATAAGAAGCAGATTTATGTTTCTGGAAGATATGGGCTTTCCGATCAAGACTTGGATGATTGGTATGAGGGATTTACTCCATTTTACACGGGGGGTATCTGGATTGCCAGAGATGGGAAAGAACAGGGCAATTCCGCTCAAAAGGCCAAGGTAATCTGGAAGAAGATCATGGAGAAGGTGCACAGGCAGAGGAAGATTTCCAAAGGCATTTACAAAAAGCCGGTTGATATTGAAGAGGAAGAAATTTGCACCAAGTGTGGCAATTTGGCAGTGGAGGGGCTGTGCAACAAGGCGGAGGGGGGGAGTGCTATGCAGAGAGAGTACTTTGCGTCAGGTACCCAGCCGGAGAAGAATTGCACTTGCCATGTGAGATTTTTGTTTTGCGAGGATAGCGGGGAACTGGCTTCTGACCAGTGTCCCGAGGATAAGACGTACACCAAGGTTCTTCTGCAGAAAAACGAGGCCACGGAGACAGAGGACACCCCCCATACCGTGGCTGAAAATATCACCAAGGAACTGTGCGGAATGCACCAGAAGCAGATTCAGGTGAAATAAACTTTGCTTTTGTACGCAAAAGAATGGGAGCAATGGATTATTCCCATTCTTTTATCAGGAAATGAATAGAAATTATTCATTTCCTGTTTTCTATGTAGATGAATGAAATACTAAGTAATATTATCATCAGATCTTCTGGAAGTCGGCGTGTCCCTGCATCCAGATAATGCCTTTGAAACGGCGGCCGATGGCGGGTTCCCCCAAAAGGTCGCCTTTGTTGATGCATATGGTTATGAGGATGCTGTTGCAGTTTATGAGCATCTGGTAGAGTTCCTCTCCCGTAAATTGATTCTGTGCCAGCGTCCAGTTTACGATGGTTCCAATGATGGAGTAGTGGTCTGATTCTGAGCCGTAGGGGATAAAGGAAGTTTCCACTAGGGAATACAGATCCTCTTCCCTCACGCGATTCCGTACCTTTACGGACAAATCCATGTCTTCCAGCGTCAGGTCGTCAATGGCTTTCTGGTCTCCGTTCTTCGCTTGGGTAATCAGGCAGTTTTTGTGCTGGGAGCGGATGTGCTGCTGCTTCTGGTTGTATGGGCTGTGATAGACGCCCAAAATAATCTTGCCCTTCAGGGACAGGCCGGACAGGGTGAGCTTTGCCTTGCGGGGAGTATTTTCTTCCGCATGGAGTTCCAGATAATCCACGGCATTTTGCAGGTAGAAGATCATGGAAATGCCCAGACGCAGGTCATCGCACATGCCGGTAAATGCATTGGTGTCCACCCGCTTATTCACGATGATGTCTTCGGAAGAGGTAATCAGGCGGCTCTCGCAGTAGGGGAAATAGTGCTGCATGTAAAAAAAGCCCCTCTGGTCATATTCCCCTCTTAAGACGATGCCTATCTGGGAGCCAAATTCCATGGCGTATTCCGTATAATTGTGTTCTGGGGATGTCTGAAATGTCCTCCTTTTGTGAGGATTGTTCATGATTTTTCCCAGTATGGGATCCAGTTCCTGGCGGGAGTTGATATGGCTAAAGCCAATGGCTCGTAAAAATCGATGCATAATTCTGCTTCCCTTTCCTGATATTATCGCAAGTCTTTATCTTCTATATCATACTACGCAAACTGCGAGTTCGCAAGGGGGAATAATATGGAATGAGTGGATGTGCAAGCACAGAAAGCATCCGTAAAAGAAAAACTGGTCACGCCTTATCGGATAGGGAAACATAAATATAAAAAAGAGATGCAAAAAAAAAGAAAAAGTGGTATGATTAATGGTGGAAAAATCATAGGATAAGAAGGAATAGACCTAAAGGATTCTATGATGACTAATACAAATGCAGTGGTACATATCAAACGAACTCTCACGGTGGCATTGCTTGTGCTTGTGATGTTTGCCGCCGTATGCCAGCGGCATCTGGAGATTATGCTGCTCACATCCCTTTCTATTCGAGGGCAGATGCAGGATGGCTGTTCGGGAAGGGAAGTTTACGAATTGCTGCGTGTGATGCGCTGCTTTCCAGTGGAGGAGAAGGATGCCTGCGATTTTCAAAATGGATATGGGGATGGCAGGACTTATGGGGGCAAGCGCACCCATGAGGGGATAGATGTGATGTCCCGCTCTGGGAAGAGGGGGGAGCTGACGGTGCAATCCGTGTCTGAGGGCGTGGTGGAAAAGGTGGGGTGGCTGCCCTTGGGAGGATACCGGGTGGGCATTCGCAGTCCTCAGGGATACTATTTTTATTATGCCCATCTGGAGAAATATGCCCCAGGCATTAAGAAGGGGCAGAAAATCTATGCGGGGCAGGCTTTGGG
>CASGVX010000074.1 GCA_949346185.1 uncultured Lachnospiraceae bacterium | reverse complement strand
GGACGGCGAGAAGGTGACGGATGCCAAGGCAGTTCTGAAGATGGATGCCATCGGTCAGGACGGAGTCATTCTCAAGAGGGGAAAGAAAAAGTTTATAAAAGTTGTTGTAAAATAAAGTGTTGTATGACAAAAAAAGATATATGGCGGGAAAAATCTTGTCCATATATCTTTTTTGTCACCAATGATCCTTTGCTGGCAATCAGCTGTAGTAGTAATGATAGAAAAACTATCACATGTGGGCATTCCCTGAGAGGGTTTTCAGGAGAAAGCCGAAGATTTCATCATTCTTCATTTTGAAATTGCGGCACATTTCCACAGCCATCTCCTCCGCAGGAACGCTGATGGATATTTCAAAAAGCACGCTGCCCCGTTCCATGACGGTGCCCTTGACAAGATATTCAAAGGGAGAAATTCTGGTGTAGTCCGTGCGGACGGAAGTGCTTTCCAAAATCTGAATCTTCCGATCTCTTAAATATTGTCGGATTTCTAATTTGGTTCCATAGGGGAGATGGGCTTGGCAATCATCCAGTATCTCCTGCCCCCGGGGGGTAATGGTATAGTAGGAGGTGGTATGGGTCTGGTTTGCTTTGATCATTTCGTCTTCCGTGAGGGCGTTTAAGGTCTCTTGGATGGAGAAATAATCCGTATATCCATGCTCCAAAATAAAGTCTGACAGGATGGCGTTGGTGATATCCTGTTTTGCCAGACTTAAAAAGTATAGAATGATTAATTTATATAATTTTAATGTTTCTGTTGTCATAATACTTTCCTTGATATATTTGCTGCTCTTTCATGGTGCGGGAAATGTGGTTTAGCACATGCCGCTTGTCCAAGCTCCAGCGGGGAGCGATCAATAGTTTCCTTGGCCCGTCTCCCGTAAGCCGGTGAATGACGACCTCCGGAGAGAGGTGGCCGATGCACTGGAGCAGGAGGCTGGTGTATTCATCTAAGGAGAGGACGGGGCAGGGAGGGACGATCTCTGCCAAATCTGTTCCCTTTAAAATGTGCAATAATTGGATTTTTACACCATCTATTGCCAGTTGGTTTAAATGTTCGATGGTGGCCAGCGCCTCCTTGGCGCCTTCGCCGGGAAGCCCTAGAATGATGTGGGCGACCACGGGAATATTTCTCTGGTGCAGGGAGGCGACGCAGGCATCGAAGGTGGCTAGGGGATATCCCCTGCGGATGAATTGGGCAGTGCTTTCATGGATTGTCTGCAATCCCAGTTCTACCCACAGGGGCTTTTGCCTTTGCAGCCTCTCTAGGAGGTCGTAGATTTCCGGGGAGAAGCAGTCTGGTCTAGTGGCGATGGACAGTCCGGCAATACTGGGATGCTGCAATGTCTGGGTGAATGTTTTTTCCAGATGTTCCACAGGCCCATAGGTGTTGGAAAAGGACTGGAAGTAGGCGATGAATTGATTGCCGGTCTTTTTTCCGTGTTGCTGTAAAAATCCAATAGCATGTTCTATTTGAGAGGCGATGGCATCTTGGATCGGCGTAGCAAAGTCCCCGGAACCGCCGTTGCTGCAAAATATGCATCCCCGGTCGTGGAGGGTGCCGTCTCTGTTGGGACAGGTCATGGCGGCATCCAGTGCTATCTTGTAAACCTTCTGTCCGAATAATTCCCGATAGTGGTAGTTCAGGGAGTAGTAGGGCTTATCCCCCCACCGGGTTCGCTTAGCGGATATGCTCTCTGACTGCATTGGCTACCACCTCTGCCACCCGGGGGTCGAATGCTTCCGGCATGATATTCTCATCGCTCAAATCCTTCTCCTCAACCAGCCCGGCGATGGCTAGGGCGGCGGCCAGTTTCATTTCTTCCGTAATCTGAGTGGCTCTCCCCTCCAGAGCGCCTTTGAAGATCCCGGGGAATGCCACCACATTGTTCACCTGATTTGGAAAGTCAGAACGTCCGGTTCCCACAACTCTGGCTCCGGCCTTCTTTGCCAGATCCGGCATGATTTCCGGCACGGGATTTGCCATGGCGAAGAGAATGGAGTCCCGGTTCATGCTTGCCACCATTTCTTCCGTCACGATGCCCGGAGCAGATACCCCCACGAAGATATCTGCTCCCTTCAGGGCATCAGCCAGAGTGCCGGTCTTTCCGGCGAGGTTGGTAACTTCCATCATCTCTTTCTGCATCCAGTTCAGATGGCTGGAGGACTTGGAAAGGATGCCAGAGACATCGCACATCACCACGTCTGGGAAGCCGTATCTGAGCAGAAGCTTTGTGATGGCTACGCCGGCGGAACCGGCGCCGTTTACCACCACGTGACAGTCTTCTTTTTTCTTTCCCACTACCTTCAGCCCATTGATGATGCCCGCCAGAACTACGATGGCAGTCCCGTGCTGGTCATCGTGGAATACGGGGATGGAAAGTGCTTTTTTCAGCCGTTCCTCGATTTCAAAGCACCTAGGCGCAGAGATGTCTTCCAGATTGATGCCTCCGAAGGCGGGGGCGATATGGATGACTGTCTGGATAATCTCTTCCGTGTCCTGAGTATCCAGACAGATGGGAAAGGCATTTACATCGCCAAACTCCTTGAACAGCACGGCCTTTCCCTCCATCACCGGCATGGCGGCCTCAGGACCGATATTGCCAAGGCCTAGCACGGCGCTTCCATCGGAAACGACTGCCACGGTATTTGACTTGATGGTGTAGCGGTATGCTTCCTCCTTGTTTTCCGCAATTACCTTGCATGGCTCCGCTACGCCGGGGGTATATGCGATTGCCAGGTCTTCTCTGGTGCCGACATGGCATTTTGGCGTGGTATTTATCTTTCCGCCCCATTCCTGGTGCATTTTCAAGGCTTTTTCCTGATTGTCCATTGTAATTCCTCCTTATTTATTGCAAATCAAGTATTTATAGATTTTTGTTACTATTCACAATTCATTATCCCATGGGGGATGAATATCTGTGAATAGTAACAGTTTTTTTATTCCTCTACTTTATCATAGATTTTTCTGCTTGACAAATAGGAAAAAAAATCGTATTCTATAGGAGATATAATCTCATGATGTGTTTGGTTTGTATTGAAGAGATTTCTGTGAATCTGCAATTTAACATGTCTAGCTTTTACCACAGAGTAAAAATTTAATTTATCGGAGGGATAGCGATTGAAATTTGAAGATTATGAAGGATTATCGTTAGTGGAGCTGCGATTAGCAGCCAAGAAGTTAGGAATTAAGAGTGTGACAAGTTACAGGAAGCAAGAACTATTGAACGTAGTTCGCGATACGGTGGAAAACAGCAATCAAGGGACAGATGCAGAAAGTAATGTGGAAAACTTGACAGAGGAAAATCTGGCAGAGTCAGTGGTAGAAGGACAGGCAGAAGTGCAAAAGATGAAGACAGAATCTCCTATGGGGTCTGAGGATATGCCCAGAAGAATGGGGGATAGGAGAGCCGTGGGAAACGAGGATGACAAAAGATATGCGTACAACAGGAAGGCTATGACTCGATTCAATGAAAAGCAGCGTGATGTGGGTTATGGGAACAATATGAGAAATAACAGAAATCACACTGGCAATTTCAATAATGGAAACTATAACAGCAACAGAAATTATTATCACAATGGGAATAATGGTAATTACAACCATAACGGCAATTATAATTCTAACAATTATATGAATGGCAATCATTATGGAAATAACGGCAATTATGGAAATAATAATTATGGAAATAGCAATAATTATGGAAATAATGGCAACTATGGAAATAACGGCAATTATGGAAATAATAATAATTATGGAAATAACAATGGCGGCTATTCAAGTCATGGGAATAATGGCAATTATGGGAACGGTTCCCGCTATAACAACAATTATAGCAGTGATTATAACAACAGCAATAGCAGTGGTTATAATAGCGACTATAGCAATTCTAATGCCAGCAATAGCGAGAGGCAGCGCAGCAGTTACCATACGCCAACGGCTACGGAGATGGAGCAGCTTGATAGCGGAGAAATCAAGCAGGGAATCTTGGAAGTGCTTCCGGAGGGATATGGATTTATTCGGTGTGACAATTATCTGCCGGGAGATGAGGATGTGTATGTCTCCCCGGCCATGATTCGCAAATTTCAGTTGAGGACTGGTGATATTTTGGAGGGCAATGTGCGCATTCGCAATCAAAATGATAAATTTGGCGCATTGCTTTATTTGAAGAAGATAAATGATTACCCCTTGGACGAGGTGGGCAAGCGGGTGAAGTTTGAACAGCTCACTCCTGTATTCCCGGATGAGAAGATTCGCTTGGAGACGCCGGGCTCTAGCGTGTCCATGCGCATGATGGATTTGGTTTCCCCCATCGGCAAGGGGCAGAGGGGCATGATCGTCTCCCAGCCAAAGACAGGCAAGACTACCTTGTTAAAGCAAGTTGCCAAGGCGGTGAAGATGAATCATCCCAAGATGCGAATCATCGTGCTCCTCATCGACGAGAGGCCGGAGGAAGTGACGGATATCAAGGAATCCATTCTGGGGCACAATGTGGAAGTGATTTATTCTACCTTCGACGAACTGCCGGAAAACCATAAGCGGGTTTCCGAGATGGTGATGGAGAGGGCGAAGCGTCTGGTGGAGCATGGGGAGGATGTGATGATTCTTCTGGATAGCATCACTCGTCTGGCCAGAGCATATAATTTGACAGTGCAGCCCAGCGGGCGTACGTTGTCCGGTGGTTTGGACCCGGCAGCCCTGCATATGCCGAAACGTTTCTTTGGCTCTGCCAGGAACATGAGAGAGGGCGGCAGCCTGACCATTCTGGCTACGGCTCTGGTAGATACCGGGAGCAAGATGGATGACGTGGTATTCGAGGAGTTCAAGGGTACCGGCAATATGGAACTGGTACTGGATAGGAAATTGTCCGAGAGAAGGGTGTTCCCTTCCATTGATTTGCCGAAATCCAGCACGAGAAGAGAGGATCTTCTTCTGACGCAGGAGGAGATGGAGGCGACCTTCCTCATGAGGAAAGCTTTCAATGGCAGCAGGACGGATGAGGCGGTGGAGCGCATCATCGGCATGTTCCGCAAGACCAAGAATAACCAAGAGTTCATTCAATTGGTGAAAAAAGCGAAAATTGTATAAATTAATCTTGCAATCCGTTTATTATTATGATATAGTTAAATAGTTGTGTCAAAATGATAATCGAAAAGAGATGCTCTTTTTCGTATATGTATTTGCTATCTGGTGTGTTGGCATGTTGGGAAGAGACGAGCAGCCTTGCTGCTGATCAATATGTCAGTATATTAGGGATGGCGGAATGGAGGGTAACCATGAGAGAAGGAATTCATCCGGACTACTATCAGGCCAAAGTTGTCTGCAACTGTGGAAATGAGTTTGTCACTGGTTCTACAAAGGAAGAGATTCATGTAGAAATCTGTTCTAAGTGTCATTCTTTCTATACGGGTCAGCAGAAGGCAGTTAAGGCTCGTGGTGCGATTGACAAGTTCAACCGCAGATATGGTATGCAGTCTAATTAGTGACATCACTGGCCTGTTTAAAGTGGGCCTTAATAATGGTCACAGATTCTAAAGGTACTTGGAATCTGTGACCATTTGTGTTATTATTGAATGCGTGGCGAAAACAATAGATGCAGAAATGAGGTATGGGATGAAATCATCTGGAATAGGCGGACAGGCGGTCCTAGAGGGCGTCATGATGAGAAATAAATCAATCTATGCTGTGGCGGTGAGAAAGCCTGATGGCGAGATTGCGGTAACTAGGGGAAAGTGCAGGAGTCTGGCGGAGCGTTCCTTGTTTTTCAGGCTTCCGATCGTGCGGGGCATTGTAGCATTTGTGGAGTCTCTGGTATTGGGAATGCGTACGTTGACATATTCTGCCAGTTTTTATGAGGAGGAAGAGGAACGCAAGGAGTCCCAGAAGAATCAGGAGAAGCAGGAGAGCAGGGAGAAAATACAGATGGCGATTACCGTGGCTCTTTCCATCGTGGTTGCCGTGGCGGCATTCATGCTGCTCCCCTATTTCCTGTCTCAGATGCTTAGCAAGTACATCACCTCTTTTGCGGCATTGGCTGCTATCGAAGGATTGATTCGCGTGGTGCTCTTCGTGGGATATGTGGTGGCGATTTCCTTTATGGAAGATATCCGGCGAACCTTTATGTATCATGGGGCGGAACATAAGTCTATCAATTGCATAGAAAATGGGTTTGAACTGACGGTGGAAAATGTGCGGCGGCAGTCAAAGCATCATAGGAGGTGCGGTACCAGTTTTTTGTTTATCGTGATTTTTTTGAGCATTATTTTCTTTATGTTCATTCATTTTAATAATATGTGGCTGCGCATTTTATCCAGAATCGTTCTGGTTCCGGTGATTGCCGGGGTGTCCTACGAGTTTATCCATTGGGCGGGCAACAGTGACAGCAGGGCGGTGAAGGTGCTGAGCAAGCCGGGAATGCTTTTGCAGATGCTCACCACTAGGGAGCCGGACAATCGCATGATTGAAGTGGCGATTGCCTCCGTGGAGGAAGTTTTTGACTGGAGGGAGTACCAGAAGAGATGTATTGCGGCAAAGAAGAGCAAGGCGAAACTGCAGAAGGGACAGAGGGAGGATTCCCGCAGAAAGAAGACTAGGGCGGAACTGGCAGAGGAAATCCGGCTGCGGGAGGAGGAGAATGCCCGCAGGGCAAACGAGCGGGCTCGCAGGATTATGGAGCAGGAGCGCAAGGAAGCGGAACTGGAAAAGATTGCGGAGGATGCCCAAAAGAGGAAGCACCGCAGGGAAGAGATGCTGCAAGAGATGGAAGAGGAACTGGAGGAGGACAATCTGGCGAAGTTAGACCATTATTTTGACAGCGAGAAGAGGAAAGATTGAGGATGACCAATGGGGAACTGCTTCGTCTTGGAACGGATGCATTGGCCGACAGGGGGATTTTGGAAGCCAAGACAGATGCATGGATTTTATTTTCCTGCGTGACTGGCCTTAGCAGGGCAGGCTATTATCTGCATAGCGGGGAGGACGCCTTGCCGGAATGGCAGGAAGCGTATTGGGAAAAGATAGAAATGAGGAAGAGGCGCGTGCCAGTGCAGCAGATTACCGGGGAGCAGGAATTTATGGGCCTCCCCTTTTCTGTGAATGAAAATGTGCTGATTCCCAGGCAGGATACGGAGGTTCTGGTGGAGGCGGTGCTGCCCATGGCGGAGGGAAAGCGGGTGCTTGACCTGTGTACTGGCACCGGATGCATCGCTATTTCTTTGGCGGTGCTGGGAACCCCCGAATGCTGTGTCGGGACGGACGTTTCCCGGGAGGCTCTTCGAGTGGCGGAGCATAATAACCGGCAGTTGGGCGGCGGTGTTTCTTTGATAGAGAGTGATTTGTTTGAGCGGGTCAGGGGAACCTTTGACTTGATTGTATCCAATCCCCCCTATATTCCCCCGGCCGTCATCAATGGGCTGGAGGAGGAAGTGCGGGAGCATGAGCCTAGGATTGCCTTGGATGGGGGAGAGGATGGGCTGGATTTCTACCGCAGGATTGTGGCGGAGGCTGGGGGCTTCCTATCCCCCGGGGGCATTCTGGCATTTGAAATCGGGCATGACCAGGGCGGGGAAGTGGAGCGCTATATGGAAAAGGCAGGATACTGTCCTATATGCCGTAGGAAGGACTATGCCGGACATGATAGAGTGGTGATTGGAGAATATGGGCTTTGCCGGCAGTGATATGCAGGAAGGCATCTGGGAATGGAGGTAAGAAGATGTTTGACCGTTTGGAGGATTTGGTGCGCAGGCTGGAGGAAATCAATATGGAACTGACAGATCCGGATACTGTCAGCAATCAGGAGAAGTACCGCCAGCTGATGAAGGAGCAGAATGAGCTGACGCCCATCGTGGATAAGTATATGGAATACAAGAAGGCGAAAGAGGGCGTGGAGGATAGTTTGGCACTCTTGGAGGAAGAGAGCGACGAGGAGATGCGGGAGATGGCCAAGGAGGAACTGGGGGACTGCAGGGAGGCAGTGGAGCGCTGCGAGCAGGAACTCAAGATTCTCATGCTCCCCAAGGATCCCAATGATGATAAGAATGTCATCGTGGAAATCCGCGGCGGTGCCGGCGGTGACGAGGCGGCTCTTTTTGCGGCGGATTTGTTCCGCATGTACTCTAAGTATGCGGAGGGGAATCGCTGGAAGGTGGAGGTGATGAGCGCCAACGAGAACGGTATTGGCGGCTTCAAGGAAATCGTGTTCATGGTGATTGGCAATGGGGCGTATTCTAAGTTAAAGTATGAGAGCGGGGTTCATAGGGTGCAGCGGATTCCGTCCACGGAATCTGGCGGCAGGATTCACACTTCCACCGCCACGGTGGCGATTATGCCGGAAGTGGAGGACGTGGAGGTTTTCGTGGATCCTAATGACTGCAAGATTGATGTCTACCGGGCTTCCGGCAATGGCGGCCAGTGCGTCAATACCACGGACTCTGCCGTGCGCATTACCCATATTCCCACAGGGATTGTGGTGACCTGCCAGGATGAGAAGTCCCAGCTGAAGAATAAGGATAAGGCAATGAAGGTGCTGCGCTCCCGCATTTACGATATGGAGCAGGAGAAGGCGGCCAGCGAGCAGGCGGCGGAGAGGAAGAGCCAGGTGGGCACTGGAGACCGCTCGGAGAAGATTAGGACCTATAATTTTCCACAGGGCAGGGTGACAGACCATAGAATCAAATTTACCAGCCACCGTCTCAATGAAGTGCTGGAGGGAGATATCAGCGAGATTTTACAAAATATTATTGTGGCAGATCAGACTGCGAAGCTAGAGAGACTGAATGAGAGCGCCTGATGCTCTGCGAATGTTTGGAAAGGTTTTTGATATCGTATGATTACCAGCGAATCCAATGGGAAGATAAAGGAAATAGTAAAATTGCAGAAGTCTGCCAGAGAGCGGAGAAAGAGAAAGTGCTTTCTGGCAGAGGGCGTGAAGATGGTGCGGGAAGCCTTTGGCTGTGGAAAATTGCAGTCCATTTATTTATCTGAGAGGTTTTGGGAATCTCAGGGGGAGGATTGGCGGGATATCACTGGCCGGGTTGCCTGGGAGGTGGTGTCAGAGACGGTATTTCATAAGATTGCAGATACGGTGACTCC
>CASGVX010000073.1 GCA_949346185.1 uncultured Lachnospiraceae bacterium | reverse complement strand
AGATGAAAATTCCAGCTTACGCAAAATGCAAAGTTATTTTTTAACAGTCCCTTAAGCAATTATATCACATTTATTTCTACCTGTCCCACCCAAACTACTGAGATACATAATTTAACGGATTCACATAACTCCCTCCGGCAAACACCGCAAAATGCAGATGGGGTCCCGTAGATATCCCCGTATTTCCCGACTGGGCAATCCTCTGCCCTCTGTCAACCTGCTGACCCGGGCTGACATTCAAACTGGAACAATGCATATAATAAGTATACACGCCGCCCCCATGAGAAATGGCCACATAATTTCCCGCCGTAGAAGAATAAGTGGCTGTCACCACCGTGCCGTCCTTTGCCGCCAGCACGCCGGTTCCCACCGGCACCGAAATATCAATCCCCTTATGGTAGGAACTGGCTCCTGCCGTGGGAGAGGTGCGATTTCCAAAATACGAGGAAATTCTTCCCGATGCGGCCAGAGGCCAGCAATACCCCCCGGAAGATGGGGTTTTATGATCATTCGGAGCAGGCGTTGCAGCCTTATGTTCTCCAGAATGATTCCCATCGCCTTTCTCCTCCGACGACTTGTTCTGATCCTCCTTTTTGTCCCTCGACGCTTCCTCCTTCTTCGCCCGAGCCTGCCTCGCCGCCTCCTGCTCTGCCGCCGCCCTCTGAGCCGCCATCAGTTTCTCCAGCTCCTCCTCCTGACTGGCAAGTAGAACCTCTGTATCCTTCAAAGCATCGCTCTTATTGTCCAGCAGATTCTGAACCCTTTTTACCTCCTGCTCCTTCTTCGCCATCAAGTAATTCATAGAAGATTTCTCCACTTGAAGGCTCTCCCGCCGATTCGTAAGATGATTAAGATTCTTCTGTATTTTATCCTCTGCCATCTGTATCTGGCGCTGCAGTCTTTGATATCCCTTCAGAAGATTTCTGTCGTAATTGCTTACCTTCGTCACATACTCTGCCCGGTTAAATAATTCTGACAGGCTGCGGGAGCCCGCCAGCAGTTCCAAATATCCCTCACTGCCATTTTCATACATATATTTTATGCGCTTCTTCATCGTATCATACTGCTTTTTCTTCTCCACCCCCGCCTTCTTCTTCTCCCGGCGCAGCCTTTTCACTTCCTTCTTTGCACTTTGGATGCCCTCTCTATTATCCTGCATCCTCTCTGACAATTCCTGCTGCTTGTCATCCAAACTCTTGAGGTAGGAAAGGACATCCTTTTTCTCCGACTCCATATCCGCAATCTCTTTTTCCAGTTGCCTCTTCTCCTCCTCCGCAGACTGCTGCCTCTCATTCTGATCATCAATTTCTTTCTGAATCTCTCTGGAAGACTTTGCCGCCCGAACACTCGCAGGATGTCCGACACCGAACATGCTGCCATTCTCGCCAGTGGCAATCAAAACCGCCCCTGACAGCCAAAGAATGCATCCCGTGATTCCAATAAAAATCTTCTTACTCATTTGCCTCTCCTCTCTCGCTCCAAGGCCAACATAACGCATGAAGCCGCATATCCACTCCGCTGCGTCCTATCTCTGCAAATGCTTCCTCACGGACAGAACACTCCCCAAAAATCCAATGCTAATTCCCACGCCCAGAGAAAGGGGAACCAATCTGCGAAATATTTCCTCTGGAGCCACAAAGGCAAGCCACTCTGAAAGCACGGAAAAATGCGTCAAAAGAAATTGAATCATCCTCTCATACATCACCCACAAAAGCATCAGCGGAATGACCGCCCCCACAATGCCAATCAGCACCCCCTCCACTAGGAAAGGCATGCGCACAAAAGAAGCCGTCGCACCGATGTACTGCATGATAGAAATCTCATCCTTTCTCACCCGAATCCCCATGGCTACTGCCGTGCTAATCAGAAATGCAGACACCAGCAGCAGCAGAAGGATAATCGTGGCAGACACATAGGCCACCAGCATATTGAAATTACTCAGGCCATTGGCCACGGAACTGGAGCCATTCACCTTCCGCACCCCGTCAATCTCTTGGATAAACCGAGTGATGCTCTCCTGATTGGACACATCCGACAGATACACCTCCAAGGAAGCTGAATCTTTTAGAGGATTGTCCTTTCCGAAAGTATCTTGAAGATCCTTCTCTTCCCCATACATCTCCTGCTGAAAATTCTCCCACGCCTTTTCCGCCGAAATATACTTCACCTTCTCCACCGTCTTGCAGGCTCTAATCTTCTTCCCTATGGAGGCAATCTGTGCCTCCTCGATTCCCTGATCAAAGAATACCGTCAGCCCCACGCTGCTCTCTGCATGATAAACCATATTCTGAAAATTAGCCACCAATGCGTAAAACAGCCCCAGCACAAACAGGCACGTCACCATGGTGCCAATCGCCGCCAGAGAAAACAGACGGTTCTGCCAGATATTTTTTATCCCTTGCACAAGGCCATAACGAAATGTCCTCACTGCTGATATCCTCCTTGCTTTTCATCTCTCACTACATGTCCCTTATTCAGTACAATCACCCGTTTTTTCATCTGGTTCACAATCTCATCATTATGGGTCACCACGATTACCGTGGTTCCCAACTGGTTCATAGCCTCCAAAAGCGTCATGATCTCCCAAGAGTTTTTCGGATCCAGATTTCCCGTAGGCTCATCTGCCAGCAAAATCTCAGGACGGTTCACCATGGCTCTGGCAATCGCCACTCGCTGCTGCTCTCCTCCAGACAATTCTCTGGGATGCATTTTCGCCTTTTTCTCCAGTCCCACCATCTCAAGCATGGACATTACATTCCTTTTCGCACGCTCCCGGCTCACCCCTATTACCCTTTGAGCCAGTGCCACGTTCTCAAAAACATTCCTATCATCCAACAGGCGGAACTCCTGAAATACCACTCCCAGACGCCTTCTGTAAAAGGGCAATTCCCGTCTCCTGACCTTTCTCAGATTGGATCCCGCCACGCAGATTCCTCCCGAAGAAGTTTTCACCTCGCCCAAAAGCGCCTTAATAAAAGTAGATTTTCCCGAGCCACTGCTTCCCACCACAAAGAGAAACTCTCCCTTTTCCACAGAAATATCCACTTGCTTCAAAGCCTCTGCCCCAGTGGGGTAGGTAACGCTCACCTCCCGCAGCTCGATTATCTTATTCGTCTCCTGCATTCCATTCTCCATCTTAGGAACTGTCAATCATTCATTGGCAGTTTCTTATCCACAAAGAGCCCCGCCCCATCCCTCCCAGGACAGACCGAGGCTCATAAACTGCATCTTTCTTTCTCTATGACTGTTACTATTCACAGCCATTCATCCCTCATGCGATAGCCCCGCTGCCTAACGGCATCGGTCATTGCTAACGCAACTCTGGCTTCTACACTCCGTTTCGGTCCGCGCTGAACAGACATCCACCGGATGTCTAGCACCTTATAACGGGATGAACAGCTTCCACAGTTCATAGAGAACGAACGAACTGCCTCTTACAAGCAAGCTTGACGAGCCAGCATCTTTCTTTCTCTATGACTGTGAATAGTACCATTAATACTCAAAATTCTCCATATATTTCATGTATTTCACCACCATGAGGGCAATCTTGAAGGTAATGGAATCGTCAAACACCCTCAGATCCAGCCCCGTGCTCTTCTGCAGCTTATCCAGCCGATACACCAAGGTATTTCTATGAATATACAATTGTCTGGAAGTCTCTGACACATTCAGACTATTTTCAAAGAATTTATTGATGGTAGCGATGGTTTCGTCGTCGAAATCGTCCGGAGACTTCTCCCCAAAAATCTCCTTGATAAACATCTTGCACAGAGGCATGGGAAGCTGGTAGATCAAGCGCCCGATTCCCAAACTGCTATAGGCAATCACATTGCGGTCGCTGTAAAAAATCCTCCCCACGTCCAATGCCATCTTCGCCTCCTTGTAGGAGCGGGATACATCCTTAATCTCATTCACAATCGTCCCATAGGAGACATGGACAGAAGTCATGGCCTCCGTATTCAGCATATCCAAAATGACCTTCGCCGTCTTTTCCATATCCTCATAGGTCTCATTCTCTAGCATTTCCTTTACCACGATAATATTCTTCTCGTCCACCTGGGTAATGAAATCCTTTTTCTTTCCCGCAAAAAGTCCCTTGACAGTTTCTAATGCATTGGCATCCTTCTCATATTTGGTCTCAATCAGAAAAACCACCCGCCTTGCCGCAATCTCTATGTGCAGTTTTTTGGCTCTATTATAGATATCCACTAGCAACAGATTGTCCAGCAACAAATTTTTTATAAAATTATCCTTGTCGTACCTCTCCTTATAGGCAATCAGGAGATTGTGAATCTGGAAGGCTGCCAATTTGCCAACCATGTATACATCATCCGAATCCCCCTTTGCCAATATCACATACTCCAACTGATGCTCATCAAATACTTTAAAGAACTGATAGCCTTGCAGTACCTGACTGTCCGCTGGCGAATCCACGAAAGCCATCACTGCCTCCTCGTACTCCTCCACATTATTGATCGTGGTAGCAAGAGCCTTCCCCTCCGTATCCATTACGCAAATATCAATTCTGGTTATATTCTTCAGCCCGTCTATCGTTGTCTGCAACACCTGATTTGAAATCATATCATCCCTCCAACACTATTCTATCCTTCGCCAATGTCTCGCACTTCTAAGCACGCATTAATTTATTTTATCATCATCTTGCCCAAATGTAAAGTTATTTTCCCCTTCTCCATCGTACATATTCAACAAAGAAAAATACCAGACAGCCATGCTGTCTGGTATAGTAATTTTTTAATGTTAGCAAATATATCTCACTAATTTGTAATCGTCTTTTCAGACTCCTTATCAAATACATGAATCTTGCTGGTGTCAAGAGCAATCTTAATCGTATCGCCGGGACGAGCCGTCGTACGAGGATTCACGCGGACTGTCACATCCTTGTCATGTCCATCCACTGTCAGATACAGGAATACCTCTGCACCCAGCATCTCATAAACTCTGACTTTGGCATCCAGAACATTGTCTGTACCGCCGTTGACATAGATTTCCTCATCCTTCACATCCTCGGGACGAATGCCAAGCACCACATCCTTGCCCACATAGCCGCCCTCAACCAACTTAGAAGCCTTGCCTTCGGGAAGCTTTACAGCATATTTGCCGAACTGAAGTTTCACATCATTTCCCTCGCCCACTGCCTTGCAGTCGATGAAGTTCATCTGAGGAGAACCGATAAATCCAGCAACGAAAATGTTGCATGGCTTTGTATACAAATCAATAGGAGAAGCAACCTGCTGCATGATGCCATCCTTCATAACCACGATACGGGTACCAAGGGTAAGTGCCTCAGTCTGGTCATGGGTTACATAGATGATGGTTGCCTCCAAACTCTGATGAATCTTGGAAATCTCAATACGCATCTGCACGCGGAGCTTTGCGTCCAAGTTTGACAGAGGCTCATCCATCAGGAACACTTTGGGATTACGGACAATCGCACGACCCATGGCAACACGCTGACGCTGACCACCGGACAAAGCCTTCGGCTTACGCTCCAAGAGAGACTCAATGTCCAGAATTCTCGCAGCCTCATTCACCAGTTTATCAATTTTATCTTTGGGTGTCTTTCTCAACTTCAAGCCGAACGCCATGTTATCATAAACCGTCATATGCGGATACAAAGCATAGTTCTGGAATACCATCGCGATATCTCTGTCCTTAGGCTCCACATCATTTACCAAATTATTGCCAATCCACAATTCACCACTTGAAATTTCTTCCAAGCCTGCAATCATTCGAAGAGTGGTAGATTTACCACAACCTGAAGGGCCTACGAAAATGATAAATTCCTTGTCAGCAATATCCAAATTAAAGTTCTTTACCGCCTCAAATCCGTTTGGATAAGTCTTACAAATGTTTTTTAAAGATAAACTTGCCATAGTATGTATCCTCCTAAAATATTTGTTATTTTTCGCCAGCCTAATGGCACTGGCATTCCCCTGCAGCCAAAGGCTACATTGCAGTCAAAGACTACGTTTTTCTCTATACAGTATAGTACACGAAAGAACCCTGCTTGACCATAGCACAAATAGCCAAAGAAATTCAATTCTTTTTGTGCAAACCGTATAGACAAAAAAATTTTCGTTCAATTCTTCCAATGAATTCTCGAGTTCCCCAGAAAAAATCTGTAGAAAACTCACAAACATTTTCCTGTAGTATAAAATCATTGTCATTATTCACAACAATTTGTGTTTTTCATTCGATTTTTTGGAATCCCTCGCCCATCACCTCGCTGGCATCTTGAAGAATCAGAAAGGCTGCCGGGTCAATCTGACGCACTAATTGAGTGATTTTCACCACTTCCCGCCTTCCCACCACGCACAAAAGCACATTTCGTTCCCGACCGCTGTACATTCCTTTTCCAGACAGGCATGTGACGCCCCTGTCCAGTTTCTCCAGAATCTTGCGGCTAATCTCCTCATAGTTCTCTGAAACTATCCAGATTTGCTTTCCCACTTTCAGTCCGGACAATATGCCGTCCATCACCTTTGAAGTAAGAAAAACTGCCAAGATGGCGTAAATGCTCGCAGATACGCCAAAGAGGAACATGCCTGCGGCAATGACGATTCCGTCAATAAAGAACAGAATCGTAGGAGCGGATATTTCCTTCCGCCACTGGTGAAGGATAATCCCCAAAAGATCCGTCCCCCCCGTAGAGTAGCCTGTGGCAAATACAATGCCCAATCCCACTCCCGTCAGGACGCCTCCCGTAATTGCAGCAAGAAAGTAATCCTTCTCCTGCAGCGCTACGATAGGCAGCATTCCCAAAAACACGGTAAATATAATATTCGCCATAAACGTGTATCCAAGGAACCGCTTTCCCTTTACGAAGTATGCCAAGGCAAATGTGGGCAAATTGATGACGATATTGGATAGCCATACCGGAATCCCGCCGGGAACCAAATCTACTGTCAGCTCCTTGATGACGATTGCCAGCCCCGAAACCCCTCCCGTGACCATTCCCATTGGCTCGTACACCAGATTGACTGCCAGAGCCATGCACAATGTTCCAAGAAGGATTTTCGCCGTATCCAACAAAAACTTCCCCATATTTCCTCCTGACTGGTGAAATTACCCGTTAATCATGATCCCCTCTCTTGTCTTCCGTCTGATTATTATATTGCACAACTTTCTTGCGAAATATACGCGCCCGCAAACCTTTTTTTACAAATTGCTCTTTTACCATCTTTCGATACAGCTCTCCCATGTGGAACCTTTCCACCCATTCCGGCGTCTTCTTCTGCTGGGAAAGAATCAATCCCGCCACTCCTCCAATAGCCACGCAGAGCTTGGCATTCAAGAGGGACGCATGATCCATAATCCACCTCTCCTGTACTCCCACTTCCAAATCAACCAGCAGGAAATCCGGCACCTGGCTGTTAATGTCATTTACGATAGCCACGTCATCCATGCCGTCAGAATAAGCACAAGAACCAGCAATCTTCAATTCCGGCTGCATTTCCTTGCAATATGACACAAGGAGTTCCACATCATGATTGCTTTTAGAGACAATATATATCGTACGATTCTCTTTTTTTAATTTTTCTAACGCCAGCCCGAAACTGCGGCAGCTCACCACCATATCCCCCACTTCCAGCACTTCCTCGTGATGCGCACTGAGAAGCGCCTCCTCTCCTGGAAGAAACAGTTCTACCATCTCGATCAATTCCCGGTACTCCGCCTCCTGGGCGGCCCGGTTCAGCATCTCCGTAGATGCAAAGAAAATCACCTGCAACTTCTCATTTGTCAAATAATCATTGATTTTCTGTATAAAGACATCATTGGATAGCATATCCACATCAATGTCCATTATTTTTACTGAAGTCTGCATATTCCTGTCCTAACTATTGGCATCTCTGGTTCCCAAAATAATCTCGATATCGTAACCCTCCGCCACATCGCCTACTGTCAATTTCGGATTGTCAAAACACTCCTTCAAATCCTCTCCCTGACCCTTTTTGCTTACCACAATGCGCGTGGTCGTCAACGTCTCGTCTGTATAGTTTCCAACATCTGCAATCTTGAAACCCTTCTCTTCTAACCTCTGCTTCGTGGCAGAAGCAAGCCCGGCAATCTGGCTGCCATTCAATATCCGAATCTTTAGCTTCTTAGAACTATTTTTCTCGCTATTCCCATCGGATGGCTTCGTCGTAGCAGCAGCACTGGAAGAACTGTTGCTAGTGGAAACTCTGTTTAGCACAGACAAGTCCTGAGGCTGGGTATACGTCACGTCATTGTCAATCAACGTCTTCAATGCCTTTTTTGCCGCCTTTCCATCAATGGAATATACCTTGTCGGCATAGGTGCATGGAATCCCCCAGTAGTGGTATAAATCCACATCTAATTTCTGATAGGTTTCCACATATCCTATTTTATTATACTGGGTGAGATTGGAAGCAACCCTCTTATACTGATCTTTGATATAGTCGGCAATCTTTTCCTCATTCCCGCCTAAATCCCGCAACTGGTTCTTATAGGGATCACTCAGAATAGATAATTTTAATTTTGTCTTCAGCGTAGTATTTGACTCCGGCGTAGCTCCATCCGGCCCCGGGGTATTATTGAGATCGCTTTTGGTCTTAAATGCCACCTTCACTTTCTTCTCCTCATACTGGCTCTCATAGGTAGACTGGTCAATAGCAGTGTAATAGCTAATATCCGTTCCCAGCATCTTCTCGAAAATCAATACGCCGTATCCATAGGCATCATCTTCGCTGCTAAAATATTTTTTCAGGGATGCCAAGCGGATTACCTGAGGAATCTCCTGATTCACCTGGCAGAGTTTCCGATACATCACAGAAGGAATCGTATAATCCGCCTTCACCGGAATCGTCACATAATCCATATTGTGGGTTTTCTTATTGCAGATTTCCAGCATAATATGGGTCACCCTGTTCTTTTCATCTGACACGTATATCAAATTGCGAGAAATATCATCCGTGGTAGCCTCCGCTTTGATATCAGCCAGAGAGTCACCATCTGACTTGGCGATTCCTCCGTCTTTCGATAAAATAGAATAGGAAATCTTATAACTGATAAACCCCACTCCCAACACAATGGCAATGCAGATCAAAGACTTTAATAAACTTGTAAAAAACATCTTTGCAACATTTTTTTTCTTCATATCTATGT
>CASGVX010000072.1 GCA_949346185.1 uncultured Lachnospiraceae bacterium | reverse complement strand
ATAGCTGCGCATGTATTTGGCGGTTCTTAAGTAAATATATCCAAAATCAATCCTCGGATTTCGTCGATTTTGCTCAAAATGGAAATCCGATCCTTCTCTTCGCTGAGAAGTTCTTCTGCCAATTCATCCAAAGTCTGGTTGATTTTCTTCACAATGCCATATACTCGGTGCCTTCCCTTTCTGTCAAGAAAATTTTCGCGACTAAATTCATGGGAATGGGCGGCAATTTCATTCATAAATTCCTTAATGAGCTTGCGGTACTCCTGCAAGTCCTTAACATCCATGCGTCTGCTCAGCTTATTGCCCTGCTGGGTGATTTCCTCCATCATGAAGGAGAGGTGTGCCTGCAGTTCATTTTCCTCGATGCTGCTGAGCAAGGCAAAACGGAAAGAGCCGTCTGCCTCCGCTACGGAGGTTTTTTGCGCTGCCTGTTGAATCTGCTGCATATTGTTTACTTTTAAGTCCATCTCTGCCCCTCCTTTCCGGCTGCTATTCCATCACGCCGGAATAACTTTTACCTTATTATATAATGATATCGTCATATTTTCATGAATTCTTTTCAATAAAAACTGCCATTTTTTGCTATCAGCGTCCTATGCCGTAGGTAACTACTTTCGGCTCTCTTCAAAGAGAAATGATATACTATTTATTTTCTGTGACGCTGATGGTACTTTTTACTTTCGGCTCTCTTCAAAGAGAAATGATATACTATCCCAAATTGTCTCAGCGATGGCATCCGCATTCTGGCTTCCATCCACGATAAGGATGTTTTCCTCTTCTTGAAATCTGTCGAATAGGGAAAAATAGCAATTTCTTACTTGTGTGAGCCGCTCCTTGGTTTCATATAAATCCCTGTGAAACCTAGTTTTCTCCATGCGCTCTAGGGAAACCTCCGGCTCCACGTCGATAAATATATGGCAATCCGGCCGAAGGATTTTCCCTGCTTCGCTATTAAGTTCCTCAATCCAGTCTATGGATGCGCTGACACCCTGATAGGCATAGTTAGAAAGCACATAGCGGTCGCAGATGACATGAATGCCCTGCCGGACATTCTGGAGAATGCCGTCGTAATCGTTCAGGAGGTGATCCAGTCGGTCTGCGGCAAAAAGGGTTGCCATCGTGCGCTCGTCTGCCTTCATCCTGCCTGAAAGGCATTGGCGCAGCATGGAACCCACCGGACCGGAAGAGGGCTCGAAGGTTTCGCAGCAGGGGAGGGACATGGCTTCCATCCGCTGCTTTAAGCGGTGTATCTGGGTACTCTTGCCGCATCCGTCGATTCCTTCAAAAGTAATAAAACGTCCTCTATTTTCAGCCATGAATTACCTATGCCTTTCTATTGTGTAAATGATTCATTAAGCCCTTATAAATATCTATGATGCACCACGCTAAATCGTGCCATTCTCGCTAATCCACAGGGTGTTGCCTTCCCGGCTGGCATCGGAGCAGGCAGCGAATACTGCGTCCTCAATCGCCACCGTTCCCTGATATTGTATCACCCCTGCATTCAGGGAAAATGGCTCAGTCTGCCGAAGCTTGATATTATTCACAAACTTCTGGGTGGCATCCATCGCCTGGCTTTCTGTGGTCTCCGTCAGGAGGCATACTATCTGGTTGTCCGAAATTCTTGCCACAATATCTGTAATGCGGCAGGTAGACTTGATTACGCTGGCACATCGGCAAAGGCAAGGGATTTCCCGTTCCCGGTTTTTGCAGTGTACTTGAAAAACTACTAGGGAAAGGGGGTTGTGATACCGTTTGTGGCGAGCCACCTCACGCATGGCTTCGTCATAAAATCCCTGCTCGCTGAGCAGGCCTGTCAGGGGATCCGTTTTGGAAACAGCACTCTCGTAAAGGGAGAGTGGGTCGAAATTCTTTCTGCGCTCCGCCATGAGTTTGAATTTCATCGTGGCCTGCTTTACGGATTTTACCCCTAGGCAAACCTTCCAGGAAATACCGTCAAAGGCGGCGTATTTATGGGTGGTTGACTGGGAGACCTGAGAGGTTTGGAGGTCTAGGTCAGACACCAGCACCGCATACTCCGTCACCTGTTCATAGACTACCTCGCCTATCCTGCAGCGATTGTAGGAGCGATACTTTTGAATGCGATAGTCCTGCATTTCAAAACATCCGCTCACCGCTTCCCGCCATGCAAAAAACTGGTTTCTGGAGATTCTTTCCTGATCTTCCAAAGTAAGGCATCCGTAGGCGCTGTCCCAGTTCTTGGTATACAGCGCATGGAAGAATTGATCCAGAATATTCTGTGCCGAATCGTATGCTATGCCCTGAGGCGGATGAATGGCAGAAATTACATGATTGCTGCGCTGCCTGAATCGCTCCAGCCAAGTTCGCTGGTATTCAGTACGCTTGTCCGGATCGCCCAGAACTCGGTATGCCTCATTGATCTCCATCATCCGAATGGTTTGCTGCTCGTTCCGGCTGGTGTCTGGGTGATACAGGGAGCACAATTTCCGATAGGCCGCCTTAATCACATCAGGGGAGGCATCGTGATGTACTTGTAGGATTTGATAATAATCTTTAAAATTGGCTTGCAATCATGACACCTCCTCCTTTTATCTTAAAAGTCAATGCAAGCATGGTGTATTTTCATATGCTTGGCTTTACTTTCACAGTAAAGTTATTCTAATTATACGCTTTTTTTAGCATATTTACAAGAGATACAAAAAAGAAGCGGCTGTGTCTCAAGCCACTTCCTGCCATTCTTTGCAAATGCTATATCGTCATGTCGCTATTCACAACCATTTATCCAACTTTTAGTTTGAATTTTTGGATGGCTCTGTCGTCATCCACGGGAATTTTATCGATATAGGCTCCCAATGCAGTCATTTTTTCCTCAAAGCATTCATATCCGCGCTCGATATACTGAATGGAATCCACTGTGGTGTATCCCTCGGATACAAGACCCGCCACCACGAGAGCGGCTCCGGCTCGCAAATCGGGAGCACTGATGGAAGCGCCGGTAAGTCCCTTGACGCCCTCGATAATCGCCACGTTGCCCTCTACTTTGATATTGGCGCCCATGCGCATCAATTCATCTACGTATTTGAATCTGTTTTCAAATATGCTTTCCGTCACCGTGCTGGTTCCTTCAGACAGTGCCAGCAGTGTAGCTATCTGAGGCTGCATATCTGTGGGAAATCCCGGATAAGGGGAAGTCTTCACTTGAGTGTGGTGCAGCCTTTCCGTGCAGTGAACCCGCACTGCATCATCAAATTCCTCCACGGTAGCGCCGATTTCCGTCAGTTTTCCGGAAATGGCTTCCAAATGCTTGGGAATTACATTCTTAATTAGTACGTCGCCCTTTGTGGCGGCAGCAGCCACCATGAAGGTTCCCGCCTCAATCTGGTCAGGAATTATGGAATACTCGCTGGCATGCAGTTTTTCCACGCCTCGGATGCGAATCTTGTCTGTTCCCGCGCCCTTGATGTTGGCACCCATACTGTTCAGAAAACTTGCTACGTCTACGATATGTGGTTCCTTTGCCGCATTTTCAATAACGGTCTTGCCCTCTGCCATACAGGCCGCCAGCATAATGTTGATGGTAGCACCCACAGATACTACGTCCATGAAGATATGGTTTCCCACTAGAGTATCGGCGTGGGTATCAATCATGCCAAAGCCCATATTCACGGTGGCGCCCAAGGCACGAAACCCTTTCAGGTGCTGATCCATGGGGCGGCTTCCGATGTCACAGCCGCCGGGAAGCGCTACCTTCGCCTTGTTATATTTTCCCATAAGAGCTCCAAGAAGATAATATGAGGCGCGAATCTTGCGGATAAAGTCATCATCCACCGTCACATCGGTGATGGTGCTGCCATTAATCTCCACCTCGTGGGGACTGATGCGGTTTACAGTAGCTCCGATACTCTCAATGGCAGATAAGAGTACGTTAATATCTCTCACATTGGGCAAATTATCTATTAAAACGGTTTCATCTGTCATGATAGCGGCAGCCAAAATGCCCAAAGCAGCATTTTTGGCACCGCTAATGGTCACTTCTCCCCGCAGGGGAGTGCCACCCTTGATGATATATTGATTTTCCATAATGCACCTCATCAAATATTATTTCAAACTTCTAATTGATAGTTACTATTCACAACTACTCATCCCTTCATGCGATAGACCCGCTGCCTAGCGGCATCGGACACCGCTGACGTGGCTTTGTCTATCTACACTCCGTTCCGTGCTGAACAGAATCCACCGGATGTCTAGCACCTTATGATGGGACGAACAGTTTCCAAAGCTGATTTCTAGAAAATAGCCAGAATCTTATGTGCGGGCACGACGAGTCTGTTCTTTTTCTAGAAATGACTGTGAGTAGTAACATCTATTCATGATATTTTTCTAGCGCAAACTCTGTAAGCAATCTACTGTTTTGTTATTTTTATCTACATGTGTAGAATCTACAAACATTTATATCTCGGCAAAACAGTATATACATATTACAATGAAAGAGATGAAAATGTCAACCATGTTAATAAAATTTAAAATTTGTCACAATTCTGCAACATAATTGTGCTTTTAGAAGTTACTTTTTCTTCCTATTTTCAAAATATACAAAGGAGTCAATGGCATCAAAAATATCCTGAAAAGTTTCTCTGGGGGCGGCTTCAATATATTTTCGCAGGATTTCCTGTTCAGCACTCCCATGGTAGCGGCCATAAAAAATGTCGAAAAGATTATGCCCTCTGACATAGATCTTGATATCTTCCAAGTGATCCTTTATGTCCTGCTTGCTGTTAATGCGAAAATTCTTGGAGCGAAGAAGCCTTTTGAAACTGTTCAGCTTGAACAGATAATCTTTATATTTCCTATAAAGAATATTATAAAAGTCTTCCTCTGATTTTATGACACCAATTCTTGCCATAATTTTAGGCTCCAAGAAATAATTTTCAAAGGAATAATATTTCAAAATCAATACATTTTTCGGCTCTACGCGAGGCAGGTTTCCCACATCTTCCCGGGAACGCTGGCCATAATAATTGCATAGCTGCTTTTTTAAGTATTTGGGATTTTTCCCATCGCTATCCCGAATCATTAAAAACTGGTCTTTCAGGTACAGCTTGTTAATATATTTCAGGTTGGCATATGTCTTTATGTTGGTGCAGCTGTTGGTGGGTATAATGGTGATTCGCCGCAGGTTTCCCTGCTCATCATAGATTTCTGAGTAATATTTTTCCAACAGCAGGGGAAGGCGGTTGCTGTCCTGCTTGCCTTCCACAATAAATACGAAACTAACATTCATCAGGTCATTGGCAGTATAGCCCAAGTCATCCAAGATGGTATCCACGTCGGTATTTTCCTTCACCACGGTGTAGTAATCCTCATCCAGCACCACTTCCTTAATCTGTTTCGTGGAAAAATTAAAAATCAGATTGGGAGAGTGGGTGGAGAAAATCACTTGGTTTTTCTTGGACAGGCGGTATAAGATTTCGCTTGCCACCTTCTGCAGCTGGGGATGGAGATAGATTTCAGGGTCCTCTATCATAATAATGCATGGCAGGACGCTTTCTTCCTCCACATATGTCTCTAAGAGGGATAGGGCATAAATGCTGCGCAGTCCTTCGCCCAGCATATTGATGGAGCCTACATTCCCCCCGCGCTCCTTGCTGCGCACTAGGGTATCTACATGCAGCAGATGATCCATGTCATATTTCATCACATATTGAATTTCCTGAGAAGGGCTTCCATTGGCATGGAAGTGGGCATTTACCTTCTCAGCAAATTCATTTAGATTTGTGTCAAAAAGTTTATATTGAAAGAGGCGGACAGTTTCAAAAAGGGTTAGCTCCTCCGGTGTCTTCTTATTGATCATGCCGATGCATTGAAAGCAGCGGTCGCAATTTTTCTGCTGGTCAAATGTACACTTGTTGTCCTTCAGCATCTGAAAGGATTTCTTATCATAGAAGCTAAATACATCATTCTGCAGCGCCTCGAGATTTCTATTTTGGTCGATATGGTACATCTTTGGAAAAAATTCCGAGATGTAGTGGTTGTTTTTTTGGTGTCCGTCACTGTACCGCACGTTCAGCTGGGGGCTGACCTTATAAGTAAAGGAAAGAATGCCGTCTTGGAAGGTGGGCAATTTATCGTGGATTTCTGTGAGCCAGGTCTCATAGTCCCTAGCCTTGCTGAGGATTGACCTCTGGTAATAATAATACAGGTCTTCCTCGTCGTACTCTACCCTGACTGTAATTTCAATAGGATGGTCAGGGTTGAGAAATTCATTATTGTGCACTTTCTTCTGCCCGGATACGAGAAGGAGGGCGTCGATGGCAGCAGTCTTTCCAGTGTTATTTTTTCCCACAAGAATCAAAGCACTTTCAATGTCATGAATTTCCAGATGCCTAATAGATTTAAAATTCTGGATTTTCAAATAAATAATTCTCATATGGTATTCCTCCCTCTCATTTACTTATAGAGAATATTGCCATAGCGTGACGCTGTGCCAATCAAGAATTTGCTTTGCAAATTCTTGCAGGGGAGTGCGCTTGCATTCCCCTTTTTTTAACTCATAGATTAAGATATGTTCGTGCTGTAAAAAGGTGCGTGTTCCTTATTGTAAAAAGTTACTATTCCCAGTTCTAGCGTTCTTTTCCTTTCTTGACAGAGTATCCGAAAGTGCCTAGCGTCTTCCCAAGAGAGAGATAGGTTCCATGGGAATAGGCCAGAAGTCCGCTGTCATTCAGGTGAAAGGCTCCACTCTTATCCATGTAGGCATCATCCACATGCACGCCTGCTACCTTGGCGAGGAACATATGGTGGGATCCCAGTTCATGAATATCTGCTACTTGGCATTCTATATTTACAGGGGCTTCTTGTACCATGGGGCACTTTACCATGTCGGCGGGTTCTTTTGTGAGATGGCAAGCCTCCCATTTATCCATGTCCCTGCCGGATCGCACCCCGCAGAAATCTGTGGCAAAAGCCAATTCCTCCGTGGTAAGATTTACCACAAACTCGCCTGATTCCCGAATCAGCCCATAGGAATATCGCTCCGGCCTGACGGAGATGGAGAGCATGGGAGGATTGGTACAAACCGTGCCAGCCCATGCCACGGTAAAGAGATTGGATGTTCCTTGGATGTCGCCGCAGCTTACCAGAACTGCGGGGAGGGGATACAGCATGTTTCCCGGCTTGAAATTTATTTTGGGCATAGAGTCCATTCCTTTCTCAGTATTACTTCAGTAATATAATAATTAGGCGCTTGTGCAAGCATGTGACCTGCTTATCTATTTGGCTTAGTTTTAATACAAGTATAGCATAGCGGTGAGAAATCCGCTAGATATTATTCACGGCATCGCTGCCCATTAGCAATAATTCGTAGTATATTACATGAGGCGGAGAATCTCGCAAAGCGAGATTCTTTGTTCTAAATTTGATTTAGTTCGTTTAACCAACTATAATAAAGAATATTGTTTCGGCGGTTATATGTTCGATTTGCAAAATCTTGGGATATTTAACTTCCAAAGAAATACTTTTAGTTCATTTTAGGTAGGAAAAATTACAGGGAGGCGGAAAATGACGGAAATATATTATATTGAAGATGATAAGAATATTGCAATGGCTGTAAAGGAATATCTGAGCCAGAAAGGGTATGCGGTTTCTGCATTTGGGACGCTGGAAAGCGGGAAGAAAGCATTGGAACACCATATTCCGAGCATTGCGTTGATTGACTGGAATTTGCCAGACGGCGAAGGAAACAGCTTTTGCAGATGGATACGCTCAAGATGGAGAGAACTGCCAATTATTTTTCTAACTGTCCGAGATGATACCTATGATATTATTTCTGGCTTTGAATATGGGGCGGATGATTATGTGACAAAACCCTTTGAATTAGAAATTTTGCATTCCCGCATCCGCGCACTGCTGCGCAGGGCAGGAAATGTACAGAGCCATTATCTTTCCTGCGGCTCTATTATAATTGATAAAAACAAAACGGCAGTATCTTGTGGTGAAGAAGAAATTACTGTCAGCCAGGCAGAATACCAGCTTTTGCAGCTTTTGATGGAAAATAAGGGGAAAACTGTGACTAGAGAACGGCTGCTGACTCAAATCTGGGACAATAATGGGAATTATGTCAATGATAATACGTTGACCGTGACAATGAAACGGCTTAGGGAAAAACTCCATCATCCGTCTTGTATAAAAACAATACGAAGCTTTGGCTATCGTATGGAGGATGAGATATGAGCAAAAAATCAGATGTAAAAATAACAGTTTTGTTTGTACTGTCGGTCAGTCTGATTGTAGCGGCGACAACTACATTCCTTCTTACCGTATACTACCGCCATGTATGTTTTCATATATTGGGAGGATTTTGTGAAAGTATTATTAAAAAAAATCCAGATTCCAGACAGTCTGTTTTTGAATTACTGAAAACGCAGGATTTCCATATGACAGGCGAAAATATATTATCAAATTTTGGTTATTACCCATCGAATTTGGGGATTACGGACACGACAGCCCTTTGGATTGCTGTTTTAGGTATTTTGGCAGGCGGTATGCTGTTCCTTTCTTCTTTCTGGTATTGGCATAGAAAATCCCTCGCCCGTATCCAAGCATTGACGAGATATTTGGAAAGAATAAATACAGGCGGTCTGGGATTGGTTTTAGAATCTTCGGATGATGAATTTTCAAAACTGCAAGATGAAATATATAAAACGGTAACGGAACTATACCAGACAAGGGAAGAAGCCCTAACGGCAAGAAATAATTTTGCTAAAAATCTTTCTAATATTGCCCATCAGATTAAAACACCGATTACCTCTATTTCCTTAACTGTACAGATGATGAAGGAACACTCGGGCGATGCTTGCGCCGTGGAAATAGAACGGCAGATAAACAGGCTCACGCATCTGGAAGAAGCGTTATTGCTAATGTCCCGCATTGATGCAGGAGCACTTGCATTTGACAGAAAACCGACAGATGTTTTTACAATCCTTTCTCTGGCATCGGATAATTTATGTGAATTGTTCATGCAGAAGGGTGTTCTGATTAATGTTCCGGAAATGGGTGAGATGAATATCAATGTAGATTTAAACTGGACGATGGAAGCAGTCATGAATTTGATGAAAAACTGCATGGAAGCAACGGGAATAAACACTGCTGTTCATTGTTCCTATGAAAAAAATCCGCTTTATGTGCAGATACGGATATGGGACGAGG
>CASGVX010000071.1 GCA_949346185.1 uncultured Lachnospiraceae bacterium | reverse complement strand
GCTCAATATCAATCCTGTCATTAGATACAATGGGAGTATTGATGCCTGTCTCCTTCCCATTGATATGAATCACGGCAGCCTCGCCAGCCTCGCCCCTCTGCATCCGCTTTTCCCCATCCACATAATAGGTAATTGCCCGGCCCCGTCTCGGGAAAAGCTGCTCATTGGGAAATCCCATCTGCATGGCGGCATCCATAATCGTCAATTTATTGTTATCGTATAGCTTGATCCTCTCTCCGTTCACATTCACAAAGATAAAATTATTTTTCTGCTCATAATAATTCAGACAGATGCCGATGGGCGTAACCAGCAGGGAATCCACATTGATATCCCTCTGCAGGAAAGTCACATCCCCCAGCACTTCTTTCCCCCGAAGAGCCACCCGCTCTTCCGCAATGCCCTGATACTCTGCCAGAAACTTGGTAAAGCCGCAGATTTTCCCGCCGCCTCCCACCACGAAAATGGCACTGACGGACTTCCCTCCATTCAGTTCCGTAATGCGGTCAGAAACACTCTTCGTAATCTTTCTCACCGTCTCCTCCACGGAAGAAATCAAATCCTCAGAAGAGATTTTCTGAGGAAGACCCATAATATCGTGATATTCCACTTCTTCATTATAAGTGCTGGAGCACTTCATGCGATCTGCCTCGGTAAAGTCCGTCAAATAAGTTCTTGCCACAGTCTCGGTCACTTCATCCCCCGCCGCTGGAATCATGCCATACGCCACAATAGCTCCATCACGGGTAATGGAGATATCCGACGTCCCTGCTCCCACGTCCACCAAGGCAATATTAAGCAGTCGGAATTTCTCCGGAATCGCCACGTTAATTGCGGCAATAGGCTCCAGCGTCAGGTTTGCCACATAGAGGCCCGCCCGCTCCACCGCCGCATACAGCCCATCCACCACCTCGTCCGGCAGAAAGGTGGCAATCAGTTCCGTCCTGATATCTGTGGATTTATGCCCCTCCAAGTTCGACATGGGATAGTCATTTTGAAAATACTGCTTGACCGAATACCCCACGCAGTAAAACTGCATGCCATCTTCCCTCGTCTCCTCCCGAAGCTTGTCATATGCCTTCTCTACCCCCAGCATATTTAAGGAATAAACGTGATCCTTGGTCACCACGGTCTCCCCATTAAAATGCATGTCCGCAGTGGCCTCCACGGTCTTGAGCACTCGTCCGGCGGCTGCGATGCACACGTCATGAAATCTTCTGCCAGTCAGCGCTTCCAGTCTGGCATGAATCTTCCCTATTGTCTGCGCCACCGCACCAATGTCGTGAATCTGTCCATCAATCATCGCTCTGGTATCATGTTCCAGCATCACCTGGGCCACTACCACAAATCCACTGGTGCTATCCTTGTATCCCACTGTCCCCACAACGCTTCTCGTACCGATGTCCAATCCAAATACCAGATTGTCCGGCACCCGGGACATATCAATTTTACTGACCGCATCTTTTGCTACCGAATCCATGGGCTAAGAATCCTCCCCGCTATACATATTTTCCTTATGCATCCACTCTAATCAACTAACTTTTATCATACCATAAACTACCATTCCCATGCAAGCAGGAAAGTTTTTGTATTGTTACTGTGAATAGCAACAGTCAAA
Organism: uncultured Lachnospiraceae bacterium; assembly: GCA_949346185.1. Lineage (GTDB taxonomy): Bacteria > Bacillota > Clostridia > Lachnospirales > Lachnospiraceae > Butyribacter. The sequence continues at coordinate 7,588 of CASGVX010000071.1, read as the reverse complement.
TGTTACTATTCACGGTGGATGGTATTCGACCTTTGCGGGAATAGAAGAAAAATGCCTCGTACCGAGGATGGATAGCCGTCTCTGTCCCTCTCAGCCTACCGCTCTCTGGAGCACTTGAAGAGCAAGTCCTCCCAGCGTCTGTCCACCTCTTCCTGAAACTCCTGAAGCAAATCTTCATTCCCCGGCTTAAACAGATGCTTGAACCTCCCCTGCTTCCGCAGGAACTCCTCGATGGGCAACTTCTTTTTCGGCTCATAGGACAAGAGCCACTTGCCGTGATCCACTTCAAATAATGGCCAGTAGCATGTCTCCACCGCAAGCTTGCAGATATCCATGATTTCTGCCGTCTCATACCGCCATCCCCGGGGACAGGGAGCCATGATATTGAGAAAGGCCGCCCCCTCCGTATAAATGGACTTCTCCGCCTTCTTATGCAAATCCTTGAAGTTCTGGGTCAGCGTGGTCTGGGCCACGTAAGGCACGTCATGGTCTGCAATGATGCTGGCAAGATCCTTGCGATTCTGCATCTTTCCCGCAGACTCCTTCCCCACGGGAGTGGTGGTGGTATCTGCATACATGGGCGTGGCAGAGGAACGCTGAATCCCCGTATTCATGTATGCGCCATTGTCATAGCACACATACACCATGTCATGCCCCCGCTCCATGGCGCCGGAAAGGGACTGGAAGCCAATGTCATAGGTTCCCCCATCACCGCCGAAGGTAATAAACTTAAAGGTATCCTCTGCCGGAATCGTCCCCCTCTTCTTCAAAACCTTGTAGGCAGTCTCCACGCCGCTCAAGGTGGCTCCGGCATTCTCAAATGCATTGTGAATATAGCTATCCTCCCAGGAAGTATAGGGATACATGAAAGAAGATACCTCCAGGCAGCCCGTGGCATTTCCGATGACCGCATGATCTTCTTCCCGCAGCGCCCGAAGTACGGCCCGCACTGCAATGGTAGCCCCGCAACCGGCACACATGCGATGCCCGGGTGCCAGCCGCTCCGGCTTATTCATCATAGTCTTTAAACTAAAATCACTCATATCTTTCTCCATTTCTGCAAGATAAACTTCGTCTACCTCTGTTTTATTCGCACCATCAAGTTCATGACAAGCAACACAAACTTGCTAGATCATTTATTTCCTGAGCCTGATATACTGGTACTGCTCAATTTCCTTGCCATTTACCATCATCTCCTCCAAATCGGAGAAAATCCCACAGGCATCCCCCACCGTGAAGTCACGGCCTGCCAATCCATAAATATAATTCACCGTCTCAATCATCACCTTATTACGGAAGAGGGCCGATGTCACTTCGCTTCCCAGAGGTCCTCCATTGCCATTATAACTCTCGCAGCGATCCATGATTGCCACAGCCTTGCATTCTTTCAGAGCCTCCGCAAGTTCCCTTGCCGGGAAGGGACGGAATACCCGCAGTTTAACGACCCCCACCTTCTTTCCCGCATCCCTCAGATGATCCACCGCATCCTTGGCAGTTCCCGCCGCAGAGCCCATGATGAGCATCAAATACTCCGCATCCTCCGTGCGGTACTCTTCAAATAGACCATACTCCCGACCCGCCATTTCCTTGAATTTCTCAGCCACCTCCAAAATGACTTCCTTAGAATTTTCCAGAGCGATTTCCTGATTCTTCTTTGCCTCCATGGCATAATTGCTGACAGAATATGGCCCCACTGCAATGGGCTTTCCGGGATTGAGCAGATACTCCTCCGGCTCATATTCCCCCACAAACTCCCTAACCTTCTCATCCTCCAGAAGTTCCATATTCTCCACCGCATGGCTGGTGATAAAGCCGTCCTGGCAGATCATCACCGGCAGATGCACCCTCTCATCCTCAGCGATGGGATATGCCTGAATGAAATTGTCATAGGCCTCTTGGTTATTCTCCGCATAAATCTGAATCCAGCCCGTATCTCTGGCGCCCATGCCGTCAGAATGGTCGCAGTTGATATTAATGGGTCCGGACAGGGTGCGGTTCACCAATGCCATCACCAGAGGCAGCCGATTGGAAGCCGCCAGCAAAAGTTCCTCCCACATCAATGCCAATCCCGCAGAGGAAGTGGCCGTAAGGCTTCTGGCTCCCGCTGCCTCTGCGCCGATAGTGGCGCTCATGGAAGAATGCTCGCTCTCCACCGGAATAAATTCCGTATCCATCTCTCCGTTCGCTATGTAGGTAGATACCATCTGGGGAATCTCCGTGGACGGCGTGATGGGAAATGCCGGCATCACATCCGGGTTAATCTGGCGAATCGCATAGGATACCGCCTCATTTCCTGACATACGTTCTTTGATAGCCATTATACATTTCCCTCCTTCATCTCGATTGCATCAAAGGGGCACACATTGGCACAGATGCCGCAGCCCTTGCAGTGATCCATGTCAAAGTCCAGCCGCTTCCCATCCCTTACCGGAATGCTGGAATCCGGACACACCGGGGTGCACAGCAGGCACTGCTTGCACTTTTCCGGATGATAGATCGGCGTGTTGGTTCGCCACTCTCCCGTATTGAATGACTTGGAAGTGCCGCCCGCAAATATCATCAGCCCCTCTGTCAGCTGATGGTGAGGCGTCTTCTCATTGATTTTCCTAACGTCTGTTCTCATTTTTATTATTCTCCATTCTTTTTTTGTGGGCTTCTCATATTTCCAATCATGCCAGCTCCGCTGGCACAAGCATCTTTACACTATCTATGCCTTGTTTAATGCCTCTTCCACCACGTCAAAAGCCTTTTCCAATGCCTGCATATTCCCATCAATCACCTCCGGCTTTTTGGCAAATTTATGCTCGTAGGAGGCACGCATCTCCGTGATGAATTTGTCCCGGGGCATCACGCGGCTCACCGCCACGGTAGCCGCCAGCATGGGAGAATTGGGAAAATTCTTCCCCAGGGTCTCCATGGAAATCTTCCTAGCATCCACGGTAAACACCTTGCCCTCGTACCCATTGAGATGCTCCATGATATCCTCGCTCTTCTTGGAGGTGTTGATGATAATGGCGCCCTCTTTCTTCAGTCCCGCCGTCACATCCACCGAATCCAGCAGCGTCTCATCAACCACCACCACGAAATCCGGGTGGTAAATATTGGAATGCACCCGAATCCTGTCAGAACTGATCCGATTGAACGCCGTAATCGGCGCGCCCATGCGCTCCGGCCCATACTCTGGAAATCCCTGTACATTCTGCCCTGTCTTAAATGCCACGTCGGCAAGGAGAAGGGCCGCCGTCTTTGCCCCCTGCCCGCCTCGTCCGTGCCATCTGATTTCTATTCCGTTCTTCATGACGAATACTCTCCTTCTTCTCTTCATTTTGCTCAACGAATACTATTATATATATCTCTCCGTATTTGTAAAGAGTTATTTTCATTTTAAATATGAATAATTTTCATGTATTTGGCTCAGAAAATGAGTAAAATCTTTTTGAACCTTTTTCTATTTTGTTACAATGTATAGATGTACAGGCAAGATACCACAGACGTCTATGGATCGGTTGCTATTTACAGCCAATATGGAGAAAAAATGAGCAAAACAGAATTAGAGCAATGCATTGACAACTATGGGAGAGATATTTTCGCTTTCTGCAAGCAGCTGACCAGCAGCATTCCAGAAGCAGAAGAACTCTACCAAGATACATTTATGATCGCGCTGGAAAAATTGCATTCCATTTCTTTGGAGGGAAATCCGAAACAATATTTTATTTCCATCTGCCTTAGAATATGGAAAAATAAGCAGCGGAAATTCGCTTGGCGGAAACGCCTTGCGCCCATGCAGCCTCTGGAAGAAGCATACCAGACAGACAGGGATGACTGGCAGCCTTCCCCGGAGGAACAGGCGCTGGAGGACATCACCCGGGAATATGTCAGGAAGAAAGTAGCCTCTCTGCCGGACAAATTCCGGCTTCCGCTGTATCTTTACTATATGGAGGAGTTGTCCATCAAAGAGATTTCCAGCATCCTGCACATACCGGCAGGAACCGTGAAGAGCCGGCTGTACCACGCAAAGAAACTATTGAGAGAAAGATTGGAGGGCATATGTCATGAATAATATAGAATCATTACTGCGTCACTCCCTCTCTCCAACAGAGGGGGATGCGCCGGATCCCCGCATAAATCAGAAAATCATGCAAACCAATCAGGAGGTTATACCCATGAACAAGAAACAAATCAGACGACCCATTCTGGCAATTCTGGCATCTGCCGCCATCATCGTATCCGGCGGCCTCGCCGCCACCGCCGCATGGCATTACCTGAACCCCGCCCAGGTGGCAGAGGAGGTCAGCGACGATTCCTTGGCGCAAGCCTTCCGCAGCAAGGATGCCATCGCCATCAACGAGGCGCAGATTTACGGAGATTACAAGATCACGCTGATGGGCATGGTATCCGGTAAGGCCATCAGTTCCCAGCATCTGGAAACTAGCGGCGAACTACAGGACAACCGAACCTATGCGGTACTCTCCATTGAGAACAGAGACGGCTCTCCCCTCTCTGCCCACGACAACATCAGCGAGATCGATGACCGAATCTTCTTCACCGTATCCCCCTTTATCCAAGGGCAGCCCACCAACAGAATTAATGTCACCACCATGAACGGAGGCATTTGCACCTTCCTCAAGAACGGCATCATGTACCAGCTGGCAGACTGCGACAGCCTGGAAGCCTTCGCAGACAGGGAAGTGTATCTGAGCGTCACGGATACCAGAGTCCTAGACAGCTCTGCCTTCGAGATGAGCAAAGACACCGGGCGAATCTCCCGGCGGAAGGATTATCCCGGGGTAAATGCCTTCTTTACCCTTCCCCTGGATCCCAAAAAGGCAGATACAAAAAAAGCAGACGCCCAGCTAAAAGCATGGCTGGAGCCAGTTACTTCCGAAAAAACAGAATTTACCATCGGCACGGATGACAGGAAATCCACAGACGCTGAAAGAATCACTTCCGGCTGGACGGTAGAAGATATAAAGAAAAAATGTGTCTGCTTGGAGGAATTTACCAAAAACGCAAAGCCGGACAAAGAAGGTCTGATCCATTTCTCTTATTCACAGGATGGCCACGGCGGGGATGGCAGTTTCAACTTGGAATACGAATTCCGAAATAAAAAAGCCGGCACTACCTTAGAGATAGGCAGGGGCGCCGACGAGGAGAGGGTAGAGTTCTATGTGGCCACAAAGGAAGCAGACGGAAGCTATACCATAAGGCTGTATGAAATCAATGTGGCAGACATCAAATAATCTAGACAATGCACATGCGAAACCGAAACAAGGCCGGGAATCCATCTCCAGATTCCCGGCCCTATCTGCCTTCCTCGGACAATTCCCATGCACCTCAAACCACAGCAAAGTTTGTCCTCGCATACATTCCATCATCATGGATGCTTCCTGCCACATGCCGGGCAGTCTCTCCTTGGCCTGGGGAATTTCACCTTCCGAAAATTCATCGTCAGCCCATCCACAGTGAGTAAGCATCCTGTGAGCAATTCCCCCACCCCCAGAATATATTTCATCGCCTCCATGGCCTGAATAGTTCCGATGATGCCCACCATGGCGCCCATCACGCCCAATTCCAAGCAGTTTCCCACCGTTCCCGCTGGGGGCATCTCCTCAAAAATGCACCGATAGCAGGGTCCCCGTCCCGGCACATAGGTCATGACCTGCCCATGGAATTGAACCACCCCTCCATGGCAGAAGGGCTTCCCTTCCATGACGCAGGCATCATTGATGAGGAATTTGGCGGGAAAGTTATCCACCCCGTCTATGATGAAATCGTAATCCCGAATCAACTCTCGAATATTATCTCCATCAACTCTCGTCCTGTATACATCCACATGGATTCCCGGATTCTGAGCCTTGAGCCTCTCCGCCGCCCGATCCGCCTTATGCATCCCCACATCGCTATCACGGTAAAGCACCTGCCGCTGGAGATTTGTAGCCTCGATAACATCATCATCCGCCAATCCAATAGTTCCCACTCCCGCCGCCGCCAGATACATGGCCACGGGAGAACCTAATCCCCCCGCGCCAATAATCAAAACTCTGGCAGACTTAATCTTCTCCTGCCCTTCTCTCCCCACGCCCTCCAGATTCAGATGACGGCTATATCTGCTGAGTTCATCCGGCGAAAGCATCCTTCTCACCTCCATCTTACATATACGAATAGTAACCCGGCGCAGACTTACTCCTCTTCATGAATATCTGCCTTTGGCTTCTTCAATCCCTCAATCTGGATATGATTCTTCTCCGCATAATCCCAGAGAGCCGCATGAATGGCCTCCTCAGCCAAAAGGGAGCAGTGCACCTTCACCGGAGGCAGCCCGTCCAGCGCCTCCATCACTGCCACATTGGTCACCTCCAGCGCCTCCTGGACAGTCTTTCCCATCACCATCTCCGTGGCCATGCTGCTGGTTGCCACTGCCGCGCCGCAGCCAAAGGTCTTGAATTTGCAGTCGCGAATCACCTGATTCTCGTCAATATCCAAGAAAATACGCATGATATCTCCACATTTGGCATTGCCCACCGTGCCCACGCCGCTGGCATTTTCTATTTCCCCCACATTTCTGGGATTGCTGAAATGATCCATCACCTTTTCACTATACATGTGCTACCTCACTTCCCTTTCTTCATTAAAATGTTCATAATATGCTGCGAGCATGGTGCATTCTTGCTCACTCGGCATGATTTTTGCAGTAATCATCATACAGCGGGGACATGCTGCGAAGCCTTGTCACAATCTTCTCTACCTGTTCCACCACAAAATCCACGTCATCCCGGGTTGTCTCCTCAGACAATGTCAGCCGCAAGGATCCATGAGCCTTCTCGTGGGGCAATCCTATTGCCAGAAGCACATGGGACGGATCCAGAGAACCGGAAGTGCACGCCGAGCCGCTGGATGCGCACACGCCCTGCTGGTCCAGAAGAATCAGCAGGGACTCTCCCTCAATAAATTCAAAACTAATATTCACGTTATTGGGCAATCGCTTCGTCCTATGTCCGTTCAGCCTGGCATGGGGAACCTTCTCCAAAATCCCCTCAATCAGCCTATCCCGAAGGGCAATCTCATAGGCGGCTCGCTTCTCCATGGTCTCTGCACCAATCTCCGTCGCCTTTCCAAAGCCCACGATTCCAGGCACATTATGGGTACCCGCCCTGCGGTTCCTCTCCTGGGCGCCGCCGTGAATGAAAGAACCCAGTTTCACGGAATTTCTAAGATACAGGATGCCAATCCCCTTGGGGCCATTGACCTTATGCCCGCTGGCACTGAGCAAATCAATCTGAAGTTCCTCCACATTGATGGGGATATGTCCATATGCCTGCACCGCATCCGTGTGGAAGAGGATGCCATGCTCCCTGGCAATCTCCCCAATCTCCCTGATCGGCTCTATGGTTCCAATCTCATTGTTGGCAAACATCACCGTGATCAAAATGGTAGTGGGGCGGATGGCCGCCTTCAGTTCATCCATCTTAATGATGCCATCCTCATCCACGTCCACATAGGTCACCTCAAAGCCATGCTTTTCCAAATATTCGCAGGTATGGAGTACGGCATGGTGCTCGATCTTGGAAGTAATAATATGGTTTCCCTG
>CASGVX010000070.1 GCA_949346185.1 uncultured Lachnospiraceae bacterium | reverse complement strand
TTTTGTTAGAATTTTCAGGGTTGTTCTGCTGTTCAGTTGTCAAGGTGTTGCTGACGCTTCATCTTTCGACTTATTTTGCGCCAACGAGTGATATCATATCACCCCCTGCAAAGATTGTCAAGCCTTTTTTTAAATTTTTTTTATTTTTTTATCTTGCCTCTTTTATCTTACGCCTTTTTAACTAGAATAAAGCGTTACTGACGTTTCCTTGCAAGCGATGCAGCGACCTCCTCTGTGATTTCCTTGCCCCCCTCACGCCTCCATATTTCCACAAAGGTATCGAAATATGATAGTTTTTCCTGTCCCGTGATAATTTTCAGGAATGCCTCCTTCTCTATCTTCTCCAATTTCCACCATTTTTTTCTCATGGTGTTGGTCTTTCCATAAAATACTGGGCGTTCCACTTTAATATTCCCCTCGGCCATGAGGGCAGGAGCAGTAACTCTGGAAGTATATGCGGCCCAGTCTTCCACCGATGCCATGCTGCCAGTTCTCTGATACCGATAGCACCCTTCATAATATGACCCCTCTAGCGCAGTCAGCTGGGTCATGTCTTTCTTCCCTCGCAGGGCATCTTTCAGATTCACGTAGCAGCGAGCCAATGCGTCTTGATAATCCACGTTAATAGCAAGAGGCCTCGCAGAAGGATCCACATTCTTCTGAAAATAAGAGGCAATCTCTCTGGTTTCCTCGTCCCCATGCCTCATCTCATCAAATAAGACGCTGACAATTTTCATGACGATTTCCGGGTGTTTGTATCCCTTTCTCACTACCACATATTTCTTGCTGTAGTTCTGCTCCACATAAGTCGTACTGCCATCTGCCCCAGTCTGAATCAGATAAGGTTTCCAGTCTGCGCTAGGATTTTTCTTCTTGGCCAGCATCAGTGGATTATTCGGTGCCCACCATGGCCCAAAAAACATCCCGCACTGCCCCTCCACAATCATATCTACGATATTTTCATTGCCCCGCAACAAGAAATCCCGGTCAATGATGCCCTCCCGATACCAGCGCCTGATGATTTTCAAGGCATCCCTAGTTCCTTGGGATATGGAACCATATTCCACGTCCCCCTGCTGATTCCTCACCCATTTCTTAGGATAAGAATGGCAGCTGGCAAACACCGTATTCAACTGATACTCAAAATTATATTCCCCCTCCCCGATCACATTTTCTTCACAGGCAATCCCCACAGTCTTTCCCTGCCCATTCTTCCCCGGATCCTTTTGGATGAACAAACGGACAATCTCCTCTACATCCTCCAATGTCTTTGGAGCAGAAAGCCCCAGCTCGTCCATCCAATCCTGCCTCACCCAAATTAAATTAGGCCCATCACTAATGTTCGTCTCCGGCAGTGCCATTAACTTTCCGTCAAAGGTCACATTATTCAAAATCTCTTGGCCATAACTGGCATAAATATCCTTCACTCGCTGACTGGCACACTGTTCATACACCGTCGTCAAATCCTCTATCCTATCCTCACTCACCAACTTTTGAAGCAAATCCATATCATTGACAATCATAACATCCGGCATCTGATTGTTAATCACGCTGAGCGACACTGTCTCCAAAAAATCCAAACCATCTGCCACCTCAAAGATATCTTCATTCTGAATATTCAGTTTCTTCTTCAGATACCTGGTATATGCGTTATTTTCATAAGTATCGCCATCTGGCAAATTAGAACGGTTGCTTCCTGTCATCTTGCCCAGCGTGTAGGTTACCGTATTCTCATAGCGCCCAAAGGGCGTTACGCATGCCTCTGCATCTTCTGAATGCCCGCTTTCTATTTCCCGCCCATCCTTTTCCATCCATTCTGCCCTCTCCCTTTTCTCGCATCCGGAAAACAATATAATGCAGCACAGTGCGAGTGCAATTCTTTTTCCGCCCATGATTCCTCCCCTCTCCTTCCACTCAATCTGCCAACGGCACTCCATTCCGGCGCACTGCAACTGCATATCCCAATGATGCGGCCGCTATCCATTTTTCGGTATGGTTATCATGCATTTAGTGCCTCTGCCTGGTTCGCTCTCTATACTGAGCGAGTACTCCTCTCCATAAAAAAGTCGGATCCTCTCATTGACATTTCTCACCCCGTAACCTCTGGTTTGAAATTCCAAAATAGATGCCAGCGTCTCCTCATCCATTCCCACGCCATTATCCTCCACGATGAGATAAATATTTTCCTCATCCGCCTTGCCCGTAATGCGAATCTTCCCCCGCCTGTCCTCCAGCAAATCCACACCGTGCTCAATGGCATTTTCTACCAAGGGCTGCAGCAGGAGGTTTAATGTCTCATAACGCAGAATAGAGGGATCCATCTCCTCCTCCACGTCAAAAGAGCCGTCATGCATGCAGGACTGGATCTCCAAATAGGCATGCATATTTTCCAATTCCTGAGCAACGGTAAGCACATTGTTCCCTCTATTGAGAGAGGTCCGATAAAAGGAAGACAGTGCCAAGGTGATTTTGCTGATTTCCTCCTCTCCAGCCTCCAGCGCTTTCCAATTAATCAAGGATAAGGAATTATAGAGAAAATGGGGATTGATTTGTGCCTGCAATGCTTTCATCTCATATTTCCTCTGCAGGAGCTTGCCCTCGTACACCTGGTGAATGAGCCGATGGATCTCGCCAATCATGGCGTCAAACCCCCGAATCAAATCGCCAATTTCATCCTTGGAATCGCTTTTCACCCAGATTGTCATATCTCCCTGCTCCACGGATTTCATATTATTCTGCAACTTCTCAATATCCCGCACCACCAGCCGGGAAAAGGCAAGAGAAGCCGCAAGGGAGGCCGCCACGCAGACCAGCACCAAGCCAGCCACGAATAGCAGCAAAGGATTTGTAACTGTGACCACCTCATTCTTGGGACAATACATCATCGCCCGCCATCCCCGGACAGCTAAGTTCTTGCAAGCCATCATATAAGCAGAATCCCTGCCTGCCGCCTGCTTCCTGTATTCCTGCCGCACCCTCTCCGGAGAGAGGATCACCTCCCCCTCTCTCCCCGGAAAATGCTCTGTCTGAAACACGGACTGCCCTTGCCCGTCATAAATCACGATACCATACGCATCCCGAGATAACTCCTCTAACTGAGAAAACAATTCTGAATAACCTACGGATATGTATAGAACGCCATGCTCCCCTTTCTGCTGCATCAGAGGCATGATTCGAGCATTGTACGCGCGCTTCTCTCCCTCTTCCAGAAACCATTGGTTATTTTGGGTAAGTTTCGCCTTCCCATACCAATCCTCTTCCCGAATGTCTGACAGAGGCAAAATCGTATTGCTGTGTGGAACGATATCCCGATCCACATAAATGGAAATTTGCTCTATTTCCTGATTAAAATATTTTAGAGACGAAAACACCGGATCAATATTGTCCGCATACTGCTCATAAATCTCATAGGCAGAGCCATCATTTCCACATAATCCATCGGAGATAGAACGGTTAAACGCAACATAATCCGAGAGGCTCGCATAGGAAGCCATTCTGGAATCCAAGCGGGAAATCTCCTTGGACAGGAGCGCATCCATCACACTCCTCTCCTCCTTCAGATAGTCCCTGCGCTGCTGGCAATACGCAAAAATACCCAGAAGAAGTACCGGAACCGTTCCAATGCATATATAAATCGCCATAAGCTTATGGCGCAATTTGCTATCCTTAAACCTTCGCCTGACTGACTTCATTCACCTCTCCTTGATTCCTGTACCTCTGGGGGCTCACGCCATAGTACTCGCGAAAGCTCTGACAAAAATAAGAAACATTGGGATACCCCACATCGTAGCTGATATTAACAATCTTCTTATGGGAATCCGTGAGCATCTCCTTCGCCTTCTCCATGCGCAGGGACTTAATGAATTTGCTCAGATTCTGTCCCGTCTCTTTCTTAAATATATGGCTGAGATAGCTGGGTGCCATAAATACCTGCTCCGCCAGTAAATCCACACTCAAATCCTTGTCATAATTGGCATAGATATACTGCTTCACCGTTCCAATTTCCCGATGCATCATCTGGGGCTTTGCCGCAAATGCACGCTCCATCTGCCCGATTCCCTCTCCCAGAATATCCATTACCCGGGATAAATCATCGGCACAGTACACATCATCCACCGCTCTGCTTGCTTCCAGCTGATCCTTATCCGGCAACATATCGTAAATCTCTTTTATAATCCCCGAAAAAACAAACTTCACATAACTCTGGGAAACTGCCATTTCTCCCCGATATTTTTCACAGAGACTGTCAAAATGCTCTCGAAGCGCCAGCACATCCCTCATTTTAATGTCCTGCCCAATCTGCTTCACCAGCAAATCCTTCTCCACACTCAGTCCGGCAGTCTCGCCCTGTTCTTCCCGCTCAAAAAATATCCGGCTGTCCGGCAGGTAAAATTTATTCTCCATCAGCTTTTCCAATGCCTCATAAGTCTCCCAAAGGAGAATGGGTTCTGCCCCGCATTCGCTCACTGCCAGAAAGCACTTCTCTTCATAGATACGGAAAATCTCTTCCTCCACCCTCTGTGCCACTTCCATTTTGTCAAATTCCCTCTCCCGTCCAAATAACAAAACACCCTGTTCCTGATTCAGGTTCAGATACTGAAATGGCACGGAAATCTTCTCAGACAGCTGCCGGCCGAAGCCATCCCCCTTTTTCCCAAAAAAAGCTTGGTCAAACTCCAGCAAAATCATGCAATAATATTGATGGAGGAAATCTATTCTTCCCCATTTCTCCCCCAGAGATGCAAGTTCTTCCATGGGCACTCCATTGATTGCTTGGAGCAATATGTGCTCTTTATAGAAATGGATGCTCTCCTCCCTCAGTTCCTTTTCCAGCTTTTCATCCTCCAATTCCTGCAATACTTCCCCCACCACATTTTCAAATTCTGCAGGATCCACAGGCTTCAATATATAACGGCTCACATGGTAGCGCATGGCCTTCTTTGCATATTCAAATTCGCCATATCCACTATAGATGATGATTTTCATGGATGGATACAGACTGGCCGCATTCTCAATCAGTTCCATCCCATCCATAAAAGGCATCTTGATATCCGTGATTAGCACATCCACTTCCTGTCCCTTCAAAAATTCCAATGCCTTCACCCCATTGGCCGCCTCGAATATCTCCGCAGAAATTCCAAGTTTTTGAAAGAGGAAGCGCATGCCCTTCCGCTCGATTGTTTCATCATCTACCACTAAGATTCTCGCCATATTCATCCTCCCAGGCTAATGCAGCCATGCACAGTCTCAGCACATATCCCCACAAAATCTGCAGCTACCCATTTTGTATTGCCAGCACATATCTTCCATCTATATGCGCAAAGCCATGATTCTTATAATATGCAATCAGGCCTTCATTCTCTGCAATCACGATAATATATAGATATTCTCTGTACTTCTCTTTGATCTGCCTTAGCAGCTCCCTGCCAATCCCATTCCCCTGATATTCCGGATTCACACATAGATAATGAACATAAGCCGTTAATTCCCCATCATCTATCGCATTGATTAACCCCACCAACTTGTGGTTATCCCAAGCAGTAATTACCGTCTCGCAATGATCCAAAGCCTTCTTTAATCTTTCTGGATATTTTCCTGATAGCCAGTCTACAGATAAAAATAATTCCTTCAAATCATCTGATGTATAATCATTATCACTTTTATATGCAATGGTCATTATTTCCTCCCTAAAATCGAATTAACGCACCGCTTGACTTTCCGTGGTCAATTTCCTTATTCGTTATTTCCATGTTGCAATTCACTCCCTTTCGTTTATCCTATGCATGCATACCTCACATATCAAAGTTGGATAAGCAGCTTGCAATATATTCCCTCGGAAGCTAAATATCGCAAGATCTTGCAAAGAATAAGTTTTCGGATACATCTGCCAAAAACGTAATAAATGCGTCAGCATTTATTATATCATAATTTACTAAGAAATAAAAGAAGCCAGAAAACTGTCTATTTAAGCAGTTTCCCGGCTTGCAACTTTTCATTGAAAGAAGAATTATCTTGCAAATCCTTTTCAGTTTTCACATTTCCAGATATCTCGATTGTACTCCCCAATCGTACGGTCGGAGGAGAAAAATCCTGCCTTGCTGATATTTACCAGCATCTTCTTCGCCCAGTTCTTCCGATTCTCATAATCTGCAAACATCCGATTTTTGACAGACACATAATCCTGGAAATCAGGAAATGTCATGAACCAATCCTTGCCCAGCAGTTCCTGATAAAGCCTTTCCAGATTGTCCCTGTCTCCCACTTCCATCATTTCCTCGCTGACGATAAAGTCCACCGCGGCTTTCAGCGTCTCATCCTTCTCATAGTAATCCTTAGGACGATAATTCCCTTCCTCATAACGCCGAATTACCGTGTCGCTGTCCTCTCCGAAGACATAGATGTTATCCTCTCCTACCAGATCAGAAATCTCCACATTGGCTCCATCCTTCGTCCCCAAAGTCACCGCCCCGTTCAGCATAAATTTCATATTTCCGGTTCCGCTGGCCTCCTTGGATGCCAAAGAAATCTGCTCTGACACATCGCATGCCGGGATGAGTTTTTCCGCCTTGGTCACGTTATAATTTTCCACCATCACCACATTGAGATATGGCTTCACCTCCTGATCCTTCTCGATAATCTTCTGCAAACATAAAATCAGATGAATAATATCCTTGGCAATGGTATATGCCGGAGCCGCCTTAGCGCCGAAGATAGCAGTGATAGGTCTCTCCGGCTTTTTCCCAGCCTTGATTTCCAGATACTTATGAATCAGATACAGGACATTCAGCTGCTGCCTCTTATACTCGTGAAGTCTCTTCACCTGAATGTCAAAGATGGCATTGGTGTCCAAATCTACCCCCTGGGTCTTTTTCAAGTAATCTGCCAGCTGTTCTTTTTTCTGTTTCTTAATGGCGAGCAGTCTGTCCAAGACTTTCTCATCCTCCAGATAATCCTGCAACTTTTCTAATTCATCCGCATCCTTTTTGTATCCATCCCCAATGGTGTCGGTGATTAACTTCGCCAAATCCTTATTGCAGTGCAGGAGCCAGCGGCGGAAGGTAATTCCATTGGTCTTATTGTTAAACTTCTCCGGATAGATTTTATAGAAATTATTCAGCTCGCTATTCTTCAATATCTCCGTATGAAGATATGCCACGCCATTGATGCTGTAACCATAGTGCATATCAATGTGCGCCATGTGAACCCGGCGGGCATCGTCAATAATATACACGGAAGCATCATCATATTTTCCACGCACCTCATTGTCCAGGGCATAGATAATCGGAATAAGCTGAGGAACCACCTTCCACAAGAAATCCAAAGGCCATTTCTCCAAGGCTTCCGCCAGAATTGTGTGATTGGTGTAGGCACAAGTCTTAGAGACGATTTCCATCGCCTCCCCAATGCTGATCCCTCTCTCCATCAGCAGGCGAATGAGTTCTGGAATCACCATCGTTGGATGGGTATCGTTGATTTGAATTGCTGCGTAATCTGCCAGATCATGCAAATTAGAGCCACGGCTTTCACACTCCTCTAGGATTAATTGGGCACCGGCGGATACCATAAAATATTGCTGGTAAATCCGCAAAAGCTGTCCCTTCTCGTCACTGTCGTCCGGATAGAGGAATAGGGTAAGATTCCTTCCTATATCATCCTTGTCGAAGGAAATCCCCTCTCCCACCATATTTTCCTCTACGCTCTGGATATCAAATAAATGTAATTGGTTAGTTCGGTTCTCATAGCCCGTCACCGGAATATCATATAATTTGGCTTCCACCGTGTGATAGCGGAAAGGTACGATGTAACTCTTTCCCGTATCGTTGAGCCAGCTATTCTCCTCAATCCACGGATTGGGATACTCCTTCTGCTTATTCTCCTCAAAAACCTGTTTGAACAGACCCAGATGATAGTTGATGCCAATGCCATCTCCCGGTATTCCCAGCGTGGCAATAGAATCCAAAAAGCAAGCGGCCAGCCTGCCCAATCCGCCATTTCCCAGAGATGGCTCCGGCTCCACTTCCTCAATTTCCGAAATCTTCTTGCCATGCTCCTCCAGTTCCTTTTTCACCTCATCAAACACGCCAAGGTTAATGAGATTATTTGACAGCAGTTTGCCGATTAGAAATTCTGCCGAAATATAGTACACTTTCTTCTTTCCCGCACTGCTCTCCTTCTCCTGCGCCATCTCCTTGCACATCTTCAGAAGAGACAGATACAGTTCCTCATTACTGCACTCCGCAATACTCTTCCCACTCGCCTTGCTCACGTATTCCTGCAACATATGAATCCTCCTTTTGATGAGAAGCGTCCGTGCCGCACCCTGCCGAACGCTTCCAATGTTTTTCATGTATCAACGCAGCCATCCCATGGCAAACCACATTCTCATAATAGTATGCCATATTTTTCATGATTTCATGCTACCAAGAAAACCGCAATTTTTCCATATTCCATTTTTTTGATTCATGTAGATTTTATTAAATGTTGTCAATCGTATCATTCACTTCAACAAATGATAAGAGCATACTTTTTCCTTTGGCCTCATACACTGGATAATAATATTTGTCACTTTGCTACTATTCATAGCCAGAACAAAGTATCTCGCTTTGCGAGATGCTCCGCCTCATTAAGTTTCCACGCAAGAGACGATGTTTTTCTTCTGTGAACTGTGAATGGCAGCATAAGTTTCCCATGGAGGTATTTATGAAAACAACTAGTAAAACGAGACCTTCTTACGACGCAGAACGAGAGATAAAAAATATCGGCACATTTGTCCGCTGCGGACTTCTGGTTCTCTCCGTCATCCTAGTATCAACATTTGCCATCGCCTACGGACAAAAGCAACTTGCCCAGACCTCTTCCGGGCGGATCGCCGGCAAGCGTCTCCCCATCTACTGCGTAGAGCAGGATAAGCCAAAAATCGCCCTGAGTTTTGATGCAGCATGGGGGAACGAAGACACGAAAAAAATCCTAAAAATATTAAAGAAAAACGATGTCCATGTCACATTTTTTATGACTGGCGGGTGGATAGAAAAGTATCCCGATGATGTGAAGGCAATCGCAAAGGCCGGTCACGAATTAGGCAATCACAGCGAGAATCACAAGCAGATGTCAAAGCTTTCCGCTCAGGAATGCAAGGAAGAAATCATGAAGCCCCATGAAAAGGTCAAGAACCTGACCAGGATAGACATGAAGGTTTTTCGTCCTCCAAATACGAAAAGACTATAATAAACTACCCTGGGAACTGTTAAGAAATAAATCTTCACATTTTGCTTGCTGGAATCTCCATCTGCT
>CASGVX010000069.1 GCA_949346185.1 uncultured Lachnospiraceae bacterium | reverse complement strand
ATGTTGTAATTATTGGGATTTTTTGGTTTTTTGCCATTCGTCCCCAGAAAAAGCAGCAGAAGGAGCATGAGACGCTGGTGTCCACTCTGGAGGTGGGAGACAGCATTCTGACATCCAGCGGATTCTTTGGCGTGGTGATTGATATTATGGACGATGTGGTCATCGTGGAGTTTGGAAGCAATAAGAACTGCCGCATCCCTATGAAGAAGGAAAATATTGTGGAGATTGACAAGCAGGACAATGAGGAGTAGGAAAATATCTGTTTCTAGCGACAAATAGCAGGGATTGCTATTTGCGATGAAAGAGGATAGAAAAGTTAAGGGAATGCGCTTGCATTCCCTTTTTTAACAGGGATGATTCTGCTACGTGCGGCGCAGCCGTGAATGGCAAGATGATTATTCGTCTCTATTTTGGAGATATTCTTTAATTCTTTCTAGATAATCCCAGGGAATTGCCAGATTTCCCCTGCCAGAGCCCAAATCAATATCCGGCTTATTGCTCCCATGGAAATCCGAGCCGCCGCTGGGGAGCAAATCAAATTCCTTTGCCAGATGTCCCACGAACGTCTCATCCTGGGCAGTATGGTTGGAGTATTTCACCTCGATTCCCGCCAAGCCGCATTCCTTGCATGTCTTGATCATAGAGCGCAGAGCGGCCTCCTCCATGTGATAGTGGACGGGGTGGGCCAGGATAGGCACGCCCCCTGCTTCTAGGATGAGAGCGATGGCATCGGTGCAGGGGATAAGCTTTCGAGAGACATAAAAGGGAGAGTCGGTGCCCAGATATTTGGAAAATGCCTCTTTGGTATCTTTTGCAATCCCATTTCGGATTAGGTAGCGGGAAAAATGTGCTCTCGTGATAACCGTGTTTGGATTGCCCTCTTGCAAATCTTCTATTGTCATGGGAATGCCTGCTTTTTGAAAATTCTCTACCATCTGGTGGTTTCTTCCAGCCCGCAGGTTCACGAAATGACTGGTGGTTTCTATCAGTTTTTTGTTGTTTTGGTCAATGTAGAGCCCGACGATATGGATTTCCTTCTGCCGGTATTCGGAGGAAATCTCTATTCCGGGGATGATTTCTACAGGCGCGCTGTGCTTTTTCTGATATGCCAGAGCGGGCTCTACGCCCCTTGTGGCATCATGGTCTGTCAGTGCAAAGGCGGAAAGGCCCTTTTCCACGGCCAAATCCACCAGTTCTCCGGGGGTGCATGTGCCGTCGGAATAATTTGAATGTACGTGCAAATCAATTTTCTTCATATGCAAATCCTCATTATCAGCGTAGTTTTTCGCTTCTATTATTGATTATATGGTTGCTGGAGCAGGCAGCCATGCGTGTTTGCGCGCAATCTGCCAAGGTGTTCTGCAGGACGAGAACTCTGCCCCGTACAGCATGGGCTGCCCTATTAATGTATCATATTTTTCATTAAATGGAAAGAGGAGGAAAAAGAAACAAAAAGGATGCATAGTGGCAGCAAAATAGATATATAAATGGAATAGAGCAGTAGGAGGAAAAGATTGAATGGATTCTGCTGGCATCCTCAGCGCAAAGCGCTTCGGAATGGGGAAAAATGTTGGAAAAGGGAGGCGGCTTATGTCAAAGAAAAAGGGGATTTATTTTCTATTGGTACTGGGGGGGATGTTTCTGGCATCTCTGGCGTTATTATTCCTGTTATCACTGTGGATTTGGAAGGCGGATGGAGGCTTAGGGGTGCTGAGCGGCGGCATCATCGCAATTTATATCGTTGTAAACTTGGTAGGAGGGTTTCTGGTAGGAAAATCCATGGGAAAGCAAAAGTTTTTCTGGGGAATGGTAGTGGGCGGCATTTATTTTTCCGTTCTTCTGCTGGCGGGAATCTGCCTAGTTGATACAAAATTGGCAGCGAACACCCAGTTGTGGAATGGTGCCATGCTGTGCATTGTAGCTGGCACGGCTGGCGGGATGTTTGCCCCTGGCCGGAAGGATGCATAATGATCTCAGCCATGAAAATGGACTTTTGACACCCTGATCTTAATATTACTTCGGCGGTGAAATATCACAATTTTAACTTTGCAAAATCTTGCGATATTTCACTTCCGAAGTAATAATAATATAAATGTAATAAACTTTTAACATATTTTTTCGGATAGTGTGTTATAATACCTAGGAAATACAATTTGAGGGAGAAATGACCATGAGATTAGAGGATGATTTGGCGGAAGAGAGAGAACTTCTCTCAGAGGGGAACGGAAGTTTGAGAGAGCGGGCGCAGGCGGGCGATAAGAAACGCAGGCGGGAAGTCCGCAGCAAATTGATATTTTTAAATTCCGCAATTGCGTTGATTGTGATAATGTCTGTTCTGATTTTCAAGGTTGTCTCTATGAATAGGGACAATGGGAAAAAGGTTAGGAGTGCAAGCACCACGGAATCAGACAAATCAATACAAAAAAAAGATAAGAACGAAAAGAAGGATGGCAAGAAGAAGGCTGCTTCCACGCCTGCCCCCACAGCGGTGCCGGCGGCGGGCAAGGACAGATGGCTTAGGAAGGATTTGGACAAAAATAAGCCCATGGTGGCACTTACTTTTGACGATGGCCCATATACTCCCGTGACGAAGAAGATTCTTGACGCTTTGCAGAAGCATGACCAGAGGGCGACATTCTTCTGGGTGTGCAACCGCATTCCAAGATATGAGAGTTCCGTGAAGGATGCTTACGAGCAAGGATGCCAGATTGCTAGCCATACATTTGAGCATGTGATTCTGACGAAGCTGAAGAAGAAAAAAAGCATTCTGACTCAGATAGATAAGGCTAACAGGGAAGTAAACAAAGTCATTGGGTGTGATACCACGGCTCTTCGCCCGCCGGGGGGAGCGGTGAATGGAAAGGTGAAGAAGACCGTCAAGGTGCCGATGATATGCTGGAACGTGGATTCGGAGGATTGGAAGAGCCGCAATACCAAGAAGATTTTACAGCGGTGCAAATCTGTTTCAGATGGGGATATTATTTTGATGCATGATTTGTATCCCACTACGGCCAAGGCGGTGGAAAAACTAGTTCCCCAGCTGAAGAAGAAGGGATTCCAGATGGTGACCATTGACGAGTTATTCTATTATAAGGGGATTGAATTGAAGCCGGGAAAGGTTTACTTTAGTGGGAAATGATGATATGAATGCGCCGGGAAGTTGGCATGTGTCCGACTTTCCGGCGTATTCGATTGTGTAGAAGGCTGGTTTTGGTTGGAAATTTATGGTATGATGTGAGTATGCATTTTGAAGAATGGAGAAAAATATGATTGAAAAATGGAGACAGGCTTCGGAGGAGGAGCAAAAATTTGAACAAAAGGATGCGGGGTGGCTGCTGGCTTTTTCGGTGATTGGCTGCCTCTGCGTTTTGCCTATGGGGATATTGGGAATCTGGCAGTCTTATGATATCTATGCCATCTATGCAGGGGGCGTCAGTGCGGGATTTCTTATCACCAGCCTGCTCTGCGGGGTGGTGATGCTTCTGGCAATTCTGATTTGCAGGGGATATTGGAAGGGCTACCAAAGCATCAAGGGTGGCACGGTCTACAGTTCCCATGAGGGGCGGGTGGAGAGAACCTGGCAGGAAAAGGAAGACAAGACCGTGATGGAATATTTTAGTTTTACATACAGGGATCCGATGACGGGAGAGATAAAGGAGCACAAGAGATTGAATTTTGGAGGGAAGAACAGGCTGGAGGCGGGGGATGCTCTGTGCGTGCTGGCATATGAAGGGGAGGATTCTCTGGAAATCAGGGATGTGTTCAAGGAACAGGGGAAGAAGAAGGCAGATGCCTCTTGGATCGTGCTGGATGCCGCCATTCTGGTGGTGATGGTTCTGGCATGGGCATTTCTGTATCCGGGCTTTGGAGCGGCGGCATTGTATATCAGGCTGGTGATGAATCTGACCCTGCTATCGGTGGCGGGGGTTACCATGCTTTACGGAGTCTTTCATAAAAAGGTGGGCGCCATTCTCTCAGCAGTGCTTCTCGGCGGCATAATTATGATTATGGGAGTGCCCGGCTCTCTGGGAGATATCGGACGTGATTTGACGGCAGGGCCTCAGGAAATTCAGGCATATATTTCTACGAGCCAGAGGGAGAAAATCACCAGAACTCGCAGGGGCAGGAGGCGTACTCGCCACTACAGCGTGAATATCAGTTCTACAGATGTAGAAATGAGGGAGGCGGAGGTGACTAGGGCTGCTTATGATTTTTATAAGAAGCAGCAGGGAGGCCGCGTGGGCATGGGGAAGATGATATATTACCCCAATACCAAAATATTCTTGTATTTTTTGAAAGATGATCGAGAGGAGCGAAGATAGATGAAGTTTGTCATACAGCGGGTGAATTATGCGAAAGTGACGGTGGAGGGAGAGGTGACCGGCTCCATCGGGAAGGGATATCTGGTGCTGATGGGCGTGGGGCAGCAGGACACTAGGGAGGTGGCAGATAAGATGCTGCACAAGTTGGTGAAACTCCGCATTTTTTCCGACGAGGAGGGGAAGATTAACAAGTCCGTGGCGGATGTGGGGGGAGAACTGCTCTTCGTATCCCAGTTTACGCTGTATGCTGATTGCAAGAAGGGGAATCGTCCCTCTTTCTTCGAGGCTGGGAAGCCGGAGGAGGCCAATGCCCTCTATGAGTATGTGGTGGAAGAGGCTGGAAAACTGGGGCTTTCCGTGGGAACCGGGGCTTTTGGGGCACATATGAAGGTTGAGTTGGAGAATGACGGGCCATTTACCATCGTGCTGGATTCAGCGGAGATTTTTCCGAATGTGTGAGATATCGGATAAGGAAGCAAGGGGAGAATCATGACGCTATTAATGTATCAGGTGTTGAAGACAGTATCGGAGCAGGGAAGTTTTCGGAAGGCGGCGGATATTCTCGGACTTACCCCCTCGGCGGTGAGCCACGCTATTTCCTCTCTGGAGGGGGAACTGGGTTTCAGCGTGCTGAACCGCAGTAAGGCTGGGGTCACGCTGACTAACTCCGGGGAACATCTGCTGCCCTACATCAATGCGGTGTTAAACAGCGACGAGAGTTTGCAGCAGGCGATTGCCGAGTTCAATGGACTGAAACAGGGGAAGGTGCGGGTGGGCTCTTTTTCCAGCGTATGCACCAACTGGATGCCGGATATTATCAAGTCGTTCCGAAGGGAATATCCTGATATTTCCATCGAAGTTTTTCAGGGAACCTATGACGATGTGGCCTATTGGATTAAGAATGGGGTGGTGGATTTGGGATTTCTCTCCCTGTCCAGCGCCGGGGATTTGCCCATCGAGCCTCTCTGCAGAGATCCCCTGCTGTGCGTGGTGCCCAAGGGGATGAAGGTGGAGACGGAGAATGGGGGGATTGGCATTGAGGAGATGCGTAACCATCAATTTGTCACCCAGAGGGAATCTACGGATGCGGATATCCAGAATTTCCTCAAGGAAAATTCATTAGAAATCCAGTCCCATTACCATGTGGTGGATGACCTGTCCACCATCGCCATGGTGGCTCATGGCTTTGGAATCTGCATTATGCCGGAGATGGTCATGAATGACATTCCCTATGAGGTGGACAGCTACCCGGTGCTCCCGGAGGCGAACCGCATTATCGGGATTGCAGCGCTGCACCCGGATTTTCTGGCTCCTGCGGTGAGGACCATGTACCGCCATGTGCTGGCGTGGTACCGTCAGGAAGAGTTTTGCTAAAAGATAAGGGGCTATCGCACTAAGAATCTACTAGTGCGATAGCCCCTTGATTGTGCAGAAGAATTATTCAGAATGATTGGGTAGTCAGTCTTTTGGCATAGGAGGAGCCGGGGAAAGGGATGCGGCGCATTCCCTTGGGGCCTCTTCATGGCAATGGCATTTAGGCTTTGGCGGCTTTGGGCAGTCAGAGCAGGTGCCGCAGCTGACGGACTCCTTCTTGCATTCCTTTTTCAGGCGTTCCTCGCATTTGGGCGGCCCTAATTCCAATGGCTTGATGTCCAGGTTCAGCAGCTCCCCGGCGACAAATTCCATGCAATCCGTATCATCAGCACCTAGGAGGTTTCCTTTTGGCGTCTGGATTTTGCCTTCGCTGGCTACGTTGTATCCGGCATAGTACAGGCTCTGCAGCACCAGGGTGAGGCCCACGGTGGCGTTGTCGTTTGCAATGTCGAATCCAATCAGCTTTGGATAGGCAAACAGGTTGATTCCCTGACGGATGGCGTTGTTGCTGGTGAGGGAGCCGATAAAGTTAATCGCAGGCGTGGGCGTGGCACAGGTGTCGTTATAGACAGCACCGTAGGGTGCGAATATTTCCATGGTTACAGAAGAAGGATTGGTTTCCTTATTGTAAGTGGGTGCCTTGCACTTTGCCGGCAGATATACTGCAGTGGGATAGATGGTTCCCACTAGGCGGCAGTCTGCGTCAAACAGGTTCATCGCAAAGGTGACTTTCAGGTTTGACAGGGTGACTTCATAGCAGTTGGGGCGACCGCTGATGTTCCTGATGGAGATATCCGCAGGCCCGCAGTCGCTGGTGATGCTGATTACCTGAATGTTTGCCTTTGTGGCAGTGGGATAGGCACAGGAAATGTTTGTGCATAAATCAAAGGTTGCACAAAGGTTGATGCCGATTTCATCGTAAATGAGAGGTGCCATGATGCTTAAGACACTTGGGTCTCCGCAGATAGGATTCACGCATACGTCGGTGCATCCATGGGGCATATTCTGCACTGTCTGGCTGACAATTCGGGTACTGCATCCGCATTTTCCTGAATTACAAATTTCCATATTGTTACTTCCTTTTTTTCTTGTTTGATTTATCTTATGTTCTATTTCCCAAATTGCTACCATATAAATTAAGATAGTCTGAATGATGCGCGCCGTATCGTTGACGTTTGGGCATTTTCTCATGGTCGATGATACGGTACGCTGGATTTATTATGCAGGAATGAGGGGTGCTATGGGAATATATTCTTTGGGACAGGGACAGTATATCGTTGTGTATTCTTTTCAAAAAGGGGTGTATTTTCGGAGATGGTGGGGCCAGTCATGGACCCGTCCCCAGCTCTTGGCAGGAGACTGCAGGGGGGATTTGTCCGATATATTCTGGCGGGATGCGGTTTATTATGGGTATAGGAACCAGAGAGGGGAGTATCTGGTGCGGGACGCATCTCAGCCCGACAAGAAATATGTACTGGAGTCAGGGGGGAATATGCGAATCTGCTGTCCCAGGCTGATGCGCCATGGGGAGAAATTATTGGTGTTCTATATGGAGGAGAAGGAGTGGGAGGGAGGTTGCGCCCTGCGGGGGGTTTATGTGGGCGAAGGAAAGAAGACGGAGGTTCTTGGTGAATATGACAGCAGGCCGGATTATGAAGTTCTGCCCTGGGGAGAGGAATTGCTCGTGGGCGTGGACGATGGGAGGGTGCATAGATACTACCGCTTGTGTTCCGGGGATGCTTGGGAGGAACTGGCAGGCTGGAAGTATTGGTGGGAGGCGAGGCAGAGTGAATTGGCAGGGCAGCAGAACCGGAACAGCGAAGAAATTGAACTGCTGCGGCAGGATTTGCAGGATAGCCGGGAACTGATTGAGAGCATAAAGACCCAGTATGGTGAATTGATGGATACGGCTACGAAGTACCGGGAGGAGGCAAGAAAGTGGAGGAGCCAGTATATTGCGGCATGCAGCGGGGAAGGAGGAGCGGGAGAGCAGCGCGCCGGCACGTCGTTATTTGCTTCAAATGAGAATTGACGTTACTATGCGCAGTTGATTGTGAGTAAGGAATCATGGAGAAGTATCCTTATACATTGACTGTGAATGGTAGCATACTATGATATTTTGTCACAATCAGATGCCGTTTTTGTTTTTTTTCAAAGATTTTTGTATGAATCTGGGGGTAATTCCATTTGGATTCCTT
This sequence comes from uncultured Lachnospiraceae bacterium, assembly GCA_949346185.1. GTDB lineage: Bacteria > Bacillota > Clostridia > Lachnospirales > Lachnospiraceae > Butyribacter. The sequence continues at coordinate 1,462 of CASGVX010000069.1, read as the reverse complement.
TTGGATTACACGGATATTCCCGTCCTTTGTCTATAATTAAAACATCATCGAGTGAAAAGTCCAAATCTTCTGGATTTATGTTGAATGAGAAGGAGAGATGGGCTTTTAGAAAGAAAGGAGTTGGATTTTTTTATGAAAGAGACAGCATTGCGCATCATTATAGCAGATAACAATGTGCAGGACAGGGAGAGCAAGGAGCGTTCCATGAGGGAAATGGGGATGGAAGTGGTTCTGTCCACGGGAAATGGCAGCAAGGCGCTGGAGGCGATCAGGGAGAAGCGGCCGGATGTGGTGGTGATGGACATGATTCTTCCGGGCATCGACGGTATCGGAATCCTAGAGGAGGTGAACAGGGGAGACATGGTTGCCAGACGTCCGGTATTTGTTATCGAGACAGCGCTGAGGATGGAAAACTTGGTGAACGAGGCGATGAAGGCTGGGGCGGATTACTATATGATGAAGCCAGTGTCCAATACCATGCTTATGAAGAGGATTTTCCAGTTGATGGAAAGGCAGGAGGGGAGGGATTATATGCCATCCATTCCCAGACAGCCAGAGAAGGGGACGGAAGGCGAGGTGGCTCAAATCCCTGCCCGGGGAACTGGCGTTGCCCAAGGTGAGGGCTATCGCTTCTCGGGAGATCTGGAGATGGATGTGACCAACATTCTATTGGAGATCGGCATTCCGGCGCATATCAAAGGCTACCAGTACATAAGGGAGGGCATTATCATGTCCTTCTACGACCGGAATATGCTGCACTATATCACGAAATTTCTCTATCCCTCCATTGCCCAGAAGTACAAGACTACTTCCAGCAGCGTGGAGCGTACCATTCGACATGCCATTGAAATTGCTTGGCGCAGGGGCAGTCTGGAGACGCTGGAGGAATTTTTCGGCAATACGGTTTGCGCAGGAAAGGGAAAGCCTACCAATTCTGAATTTATGGCATTGCTGACGGACAAGCTGCGCTTGGAATATCGCACGAAAAAAGTATCATAGGCTGTCGCTATTCACGGTCGGTGATGGAAAATGGATCAAATAAGAAATTATCTTTACACAGCCGCCGTGAATAGCAATTAATTTCACGAATTTCATGATATTTTCTGAAAATATTGTTTAAATATTGACAGGAGAGGAAAGATTGGTTAGAATGTCTATGTAAAATACGAAGAAAAGAATAAGTAGTAGTGGAGAAAACAGACAGAAAGCAGCCGGTTGATGAGAGGCGCCTGCGGAACCTGCTATGAATACCTCTTGGAGTATCGGGCTGAACGGTAGCAAGTAGGCCTTGACGGTGATGCGCCCGTTATCGCGCAGGGATATGGAAGTATCCTGATGAGGCATTTTGCGTGAGCAAGGTGCAAAAAAAGGTGGTAACGCGAGTGAATTCGTCCTTTTGCGAGAGCAAAGGGACTTTTTTTGGCTTATAGGAAACTTTGCCACAGTGCAGCGCTATGCCAGC
>CASGVX010000068.1 GCA_949346185.1 uncultured Lachnospiraceae bacterium | reverse complement strand
ACATAGGACAGGCGGAAGCCTTCCTCCAGATTCCCAGCCACTTCCGCTTCGCCAGAAGATACCATGATTTCACGAAAGCGAACTACGGGGGTGGCACTGGTAATTACATTGTCCAGTCCATCAGACATTTGAGATGGCGACATTGAATGCACGGCATCATTGAGAACCAAATCGCTGGTTTGTCCCACCAGCAGCATCATGCCTGCCACCAACACATTGGCCACAAGGTAAATCACTATGCTGATGGCAGCATTTCCGCACAGCATCACCACCAGGCATGCCATGGCATAGAAAAACACAATCATTATCACCATTTCCAGTAAAACGCCCACCATCACCTCTGCCAGATTCCCGCCAAAGGCTCCGCAGATTCCTCCCACCATCAGACAGGTGAAAAGAAATGGCACCAGAAGCATCACCAGTCCCGCTATAAAATGAGAACCGAACAATATCTTCCGATTGACTGGCAGACTGTGCAGCATATACGCTTCCTTCTTGTGGAAAAGGTATCCAAATACGAGAACCGCCGCTAATATGGCAAATACCGCAATCACACAAGGATTTGCCACCCCATATAATTTACGGGCACCCTCCTGCAGCAAAAGTTCCTGAGTTCCTCTCCAACTGTGCCTCTTCATATAGGTCAATCCATAAAACACCATGGGCAACGTATACAGCAGCTGCAGTCCGGCAATCAGGATTCCCCACAAAGGCCAGAACCTGACCAAATCATTCTTAATAATAGTCTTATTACAAAAGAATTTCCTTGACTTCATACTCTCTCCCTCCTAATTCATAGATAAACACTTCCTCCAGCGTAAGGGGCAGCACATCCAGAATCAGCGGCTGGAACATCTCCACTCTCTCCGTCACCCAATCCGGCTTCCCCCGCACGATCATCACCGTTATCCTCCCCTGAGTTGCCTGATGCAGTATCTGTAAATCCTCTCCAAAATCCGGCAATTCTTCCGAGAATGCCACCTGCAGCTTCGTAATCCCTCCCTGCAAATCCTCCAAGGATCTTTCCAGGATAACCTCTCCCCGATTCATAATTCCCACGGAATCACACACATCCTCCAGTTCCCGGAGATTGTGGGAAGAAATCAAGACCGTCATTTCCCTCTCGCTCACCTCGCCCAGCAGAATGCTCCAAATCTGCCTCCGCATCACCGGATCCAGACCGTCTACTGGCTCGTCAAGCACCAAGATTTCCGGCCTGAGAGAGATCGCGAGTACGAAGGCCGCCTGTTTCTGCATTCCCCTAGACATCTGCCGTATGGGAGAAGCGAAATCCAGATTTGAAAAGTTCTGCCGTAACTTTTCAAATACCTCCTCATCAAATCGGGAATAAATTCCCTGATAATACTTTTTCATATGCAGGATGGATGCCTGACGAAAATAAAAGATATCGTCCGGTATAAATGCCATCTTTTCTTTGACCTTGCTATTCTCATAAATCGGCTCCCCCTCCACCAAAAGTTCCCCGCTGTCCTGTCTGAAAATCCCCGCCACATGGCGAAGAAGGGTAGACTTCCCCGCTCCATTGGGTCCTACCAAGCCATAGACCCCGCCTCTCCTCACATGAAAGCTGACGTGGCGCAACGCCTGAAAGCCATCAAACTCCTTGCAAATATCTCTTCCCTGTATCATCTTTTCCCTCCAATCTTAAATCTGCATTTCAAAGAACGCTGCTCTTGCGTTCTTCTAGACGAAACCTTAGCAAATCTTAGTCGGCGGCCTCTGCCGACCTAGCTTTGCTTTTCGCCTTATCCTGCAATTTCCGATATTTTTCTGCCACCCTCTGGCAAATCTCCCTCTCCTCCACCTGCAGATAGAGCAGTTCTTCCACTGCGGCATCGAATGCCGCAAATAATTCTTCCTTTCTGGCGGAGTCCGCCTCTGGCACCCCTGCCACGAAGCTTCCCCTGCCCGCAACCGCATAAAGATACCCCTCCTGCTCCAATTCCCGATATGCCCGCTGAATGGTGTTGGGATTAATCGCCAAGTTACTTGCCATCTCCCGCACAGAAGGCAATTTCTCATCCACTTCCATCACTCCCTGCACGATCAGCCGGCGAAATCCGTCTTTCACCTGCTCATAGATGGGCTTGGAGTCTCGATAATTCAACTGAATCATCCACCGTCCCCCTTTCTGCTTATTTTGATTAAGACTGATGCCACTACTTTTTTCATGACGCACGACATGCATACCTCAATCGTACTAACTGTATTATTCTTATTAGTACAGTTAGTATAATATACATTATAAATTTTGTCAATAAAAAAAGGCGCGAAGCCTTTCTAAATTAGTCCTTTGCCGACGGCAGATTTCACTCAAATCCCCGCCAGATCCTTCACCACTTCCCCCGCCATTATCAACCCCGCCACGGAGGGGACAAAGGCAACGCTCCCCGGCGTGCTCCTCCTCCCCTCTTCCCCCGTCATGTCCTCTTCAGGCACAAGGGGCGTTTCCTCGGAATACACCACCTTCAATTTCCGGATGCCCCTCTTCTTCAATTCCCGGCGCATCACCCTAGCCAGCGGGCACACCTTCGTACTGTAGATATCCGCCACACGGAAGGCACTGGCATCCAACTTGTTTCCCGCCCCCATACTGCTGATAATAGGCACATTCCTCTCCTCCGCCTCCATCACCAGGGCAATCTTTGCCGCCACCGTGTCCACTGCATCCACAATGTAGTCATACTGCCCAAAGGGAAAATCTTCTTTATTTTCCGGCAGAAAGAAACAAGGATATACCTCCACCGCCGCCTCCGGGTTAATCTGGCGAATCCGCTCCCTCATGGCATGTACCTTGCACTGCCCCAAGGTATCGTGGGTGGCGATAATCTGGCGATTGAGATTGGATGTGGCCACCCGGTCATTGTCAATCAAGTCCAATGCTCCCACGCCGCTGCGAGCCAACGCCTCGCACACGTAGCCCCCCACCCCGCCGATGCCAAAGACTGCCACCCGGGCATTTCCCAGCCGCTCCATGGCCTCTCCTCCCAAAAGTCCTTCTGTTCTTGAAAACTGCTCTGAAATCATTTTACCGCTCTCCCATCATCCCAAAAAAGGTGCGAAATCCTTCCGGGCTCGATAATACCTCGCCAAGAAAGGCTACGAAAGCACCAAGGTGCGAAGTCTTTCCAGACTCGATAACACCCCGCCAGGAAAGACTACGAAAGCACCTAAGAAGAACGCAAAACCAGCGTTCTTCGCAATCGTAAAAGGGGGAATCTGCGACAGCCACTGCCACAAATCCCCCTATCATCTATAATCACCTTACGATAATTTCCAAATATCCTCATTGTACTGGGCAATGGTTCTGTCAGAAGAGAAGAACCCAGCCTTGCCGATATTTACCAGCATCTTCTTCGCCCAAGCACTGCGATCTTCATAGTCCTCAAAGACCTTTTCCTTCACCTTGATATAATCCTTAATATCCAGAAGGGTCATAAACCAGTCCTTGGTCACCAGCTCCATATACAGCCGAATCAGGCACTTCTTATTGCCCACGGCAAACATTTCCTTGCTGATAATAAAGTCTACCAGTTTGGATATCTCTTGATCCCCATCATAAAGGCACTCGGAAGAATAGTCCGCCTTATCGTAATGCCGAATCACCTCATCGCTGGAAGCGCCAAAGATGTAGATATTGTCATCCCCCACAAACTGGTGAATCTCCACGTTGGCACCATCCTCCGTGCCCAAGGTCACCGCTCCGTTCAGCATAAACTTCATATTGCCGGTGCCGCTGGCCTCCTTGGAGGCAAGGGAAATCTGCTCGGACACGTCTGCCGCAGGAATCACCTTCTCCGCATAGGTCACATTATAATTTTCCAGCATCACCACCTGGAGATAAGGGCTCACCTCCGGGTCATTCTTAATCACTTCAGACAGGCAGAGGATCAAGTGAATGATATCCTTGGCTATGGTGTATGCCGGTGCCGCCTTTGCCCCGAAAATCATGGTAATCGGCGTTTTCGGCTTAATGCCCGCCTTGATCTGCATATATTTGTAGATAATATAAAGGGCATTCATCTGCTGCCTCTTATACTCATGAAGTCGCTTCACCTGCACGTCAAAGATAGCATCCTCCCGGATGTCAATCCCCTCCTTCTTCTTGAGATATTCCTTGAACTGCACCTTCTTCTCTTTCTTAATGGAGAGAAGCTTCTCCAAGTCAGCCGGATTGTCTGCCGCCCCGATGAATTTTTCCAATTCATCCGCATTCTTCTTGTAGCCTTCCCCGATTTTCTCACTGATAAATGCAGAAAGCTCATGGTTGCAGTGGAGCAGCCAGCGGCGGAAAGTAATGCCGTTGGTCTTATTGTTGAATTTCGCCGGATAAATATCCTTAAAGTGCTTCAGCTCGCTATCCTCCAGAATCTGGGTGTGCAGCGCAGCCACGCCATTCACGCTATACCCATAATGGATATCAATGTGCGCCATGTGCACCCGCTCATCCTTATCAATAATGTACACCCGCTCATCCTGATATTTTTCCCGCACCTTCACATCCAGCATCTTGATAATGGGAATCAGCTGGGGCACTACCCGATCCAAGAACCACAGCGGCCACTTTTCCAAAGCCTCTGCCAGAATGGTATGGTTGGTGTAGGCGCACATCTTAGACACAATGCCGATGGCATCATCCATCTCAATCCCCCGCTTTACCAGAAGGCGAATCATCTCGGGAATCACCATGGTGGGATGGGTATCATTGATCTGAATCACCGCATATTCCGGCAAGTCGTAGAGATTGCTCCCCTTTGCAAGAGCCTCGTCAATAATCAGCTGGGCCGCATTGCTCACCATGAAATACTGCTGGTAAATGCGCAGCAACTGCCCCTGATAATCGCTGTCATCGGGATAGAGGAAAAGCGTCAGGTTCTTTGCCACATTCTCCTTGTCAAAATAAATGCTCCCCTCATGGACAATGCTGTCATCCACCGAATCCAAATCAAATAATTTCAGGGTATTGCACTGATTGTCATAACCCGTCACATCTATTTCATACATCACGGACTGCACCGTCTTCCCCCCCAGAAGCACCGGATAGCTCACATCCGTCCTGCGCAGCCAGCTCTGGTTCTCAATCCAGGGATTGGGCACTTCCCGCTGCAAATTGTCCGTAAACTTCTGCTGAAAGAGACCCAGATGATAATTCAGTCCCACGCCGTCTCCAGGCAGCCCCAAAGTGGCAATGGAATCCAGAAAGCATGCAGCCAGACGCCCCAATCCGCCATTTCCCAAGGACGGTTCCTTTTCGATTTCCTCGATTTCTGCCATGGACTTTCCATGACACTTCAAGGCATCCGCCACCTGGTCATATATCCCTAAGTTAATCAGGTTGTTGGACAAAAGCTTTCCAATCAAAAACTCTGCGGAAATATAATACACCTTTTTCTTTCCCTGAATCCTGCCTTTTCCCGCAGCCGCCTCCTTAGCCAGCTGCAGAAGCCCGCTGTAGATTTCCTCGTTACTGCCCTTTGAGGCAATGCTTTCGATCTCATTCTCGTACATAGTTTTCCTCCATCATCATACACGCATCCAATCAACAAGTTCACAGGCATCCTCTGCCGGAACATCTCCCGCAGCGCCCAAAAACACATATACTATATATTACCACATTTTCCCATAAGTTTCAAATATAGTCTTCGCATTTTCCCTGCCTTCTCCCAAGCCATCCCTTCCAATTTGCCACACTGATTTCGGAAGGCATCATACTCCTTCTGAGTAACCTCTTCCTTAGAAAAAGCGGCTTTCTGCACAATGCGCAAAAACTCTTCCAGTTCTCTTACAGAGAACTTTTCTCTGTTGGAGAACTTTTCTCCGTCACCCAGCGTCTCCCCATGGGATTCAGATTCCTCGCAGAACCTACTGATTGCCGGGAGCCACTGTCCCTCCGGCATCTTCGGGCACACCGACACGCCGCAGCCCCGCAGGACGGACAGCAAGTCATGCAGTCGCATTCTCACATACAGATTCCTGCTCTTTCCCCGGGCATGGAGCAGCCGCCGCCGTCTGCCGCCATGATACGCCCTGCCGCCAAGAATCCCCAATCCCATGAGCAGCATGATGCCCCCAAGCCCTGCCGCCACCTTGCCCAGCAGGACAAGTTCTTTAGGCAATGCCGCTTTCCTCTTTCCCGGCTGATCTTTTTTAGAGCCGGCATCCGCCATAGGGGTGGCTTCCACCGTGGGGGTGGGTTTTGTCGCAGGCGTTGTCTTCGGCTTTTTGGTCTTTTTCGGCTTCGGCGTGGGCGTGGCAGTTTTCTTTTCCACCACCTTTTTCTTCTTCCTTCCAGAATCCGAGGAAGGGGTCATGTCCGCCGGAAGCCATCCCAGGCTGCCAGCCATGATTTCCGTCCAGGCGTGGGCATCAGAATCCAGCACCTCTGCCTTATAATTTCCATTCCCATCCTTCCGAAAGCGTTCCAAAGGCACTTTATATCCCCCCACATACCGAGAAGGAATCCCCAGTTCCCGCATGAGCAACGTACCCGCCGTGGCAAAGTGCTCGCAGAAGCCCTTCTTCTGCGTCAGCAGGAAATATTCCGCATAATCCACGCCCTCCGGCACTTTCTCCAGAATCTTGCTGTACTTCGCCTCCTCCTTGAGAATCCGCTGCACAAGCTGCACTCGGTCCATAGAGGACATTTTCCTCAATTTGTTCTTTTTCCGATACTCAACATTAAACTTCTTCAGTTTTGACAAAAAATCCTTCCGCTTGAAAAACCGGCTCTCCCTCTGATATCCATACTCATTCCATGCATACGCCAGATAATCCCCCAGTATGCTGCCATGAATTTTGGAAAAGGTATCCAGTAATTTCTGCAGTTTCTTCTCATTCTTCTGCATAGGACTTCCCTCAATCTCAGAGAAATCTATCGGGCAAAAAATGTCTGGCTCCTCATTGAGATCCAGCGTCTCACAGCTGGTATAATAACTGACCAAATCAAAATCTGTCATGCCCACATAATTAAAATAATAGGAGGAACTGACCTTGGGCCTGGAGGAATCTCCCTTGAAAAAGTCCGAGTTCATCTCTCCCAGACTCCTATCTTCCTCCACACTATACACATCATTCAGACTTGTAAAATATGGCAGGTATGTATAACTGCTCCACTTCCCCCCTCCCACGAAATCAATCTGCATCTGCTGCATGCGAGGCATCCCATATTCTTCCAACCGCCATGTAATCCACCGGTAAAACTTTTCATCCGCCATGCAATTCACCGCATGTCTGCTCTCATCCGTGGGAAAAAATCCCTCAAACCCCTCCACGTTCTCCCTCTTCCACGCCCCATTGCTGTAATGGCTGCCTACGAAGCCTTTCAGATACAGGTCAGCCCTGGGCTTCTCAGACATGGTAATCTCCATGACCGGACGCTCTGCATATTTCGGCTCATTATTATTCAATTTTCCATTGCTGTCAACACTATAATCTCCCTGCACGAATCTGGAAATATCCATGACAGCCCGAGTCACTTTTTCCTCCAGATTCCTCTGTATCTTCATTATCTTCCTCTCATGGGAAAGCAGTTTTCCCTCCGTTCCTCTGGCAAACCGCCCCGCTGTCAGAAGCACTGCCGCCAAAAGCAGCAGGAACAGGGGATATCGATACCAGCTCGACCCCTGTCTCCCCACCTTCATAATATAGAACCGGCTTCGACCTCCCCACTCCATGCTGTTAAACCAGAACATAGCCAGCACAAGCCCCACAAGAAGTAAGAGAACGCCCCTGATTCCAGGCGTCTTGCCCACCACCAGCCCGGCGCCCACCACAAAATAGCTAGGCAGAAAGCCATACTGCAAATTCCTCAAACGAAAGGCAAATATCAAAATGAAGACGCTAACTGCAATTCCCAGAAGTATCCAGAGCAGCGTATGCTCCATCCCATACTCATCATAATTCCCCGAAAAATACTTGCCATAATATTCATAATAACGCTGGTTGACATAATACAGCAGTCCTTCTGCCTCCATCAGCAGACGCTCCGCATGCCTATACGCATACCAAGCCAGAGCAAGCGTTCCGGCAACTAGGATGCCGAGGCTGACCTTCCATTTCCAAGGCTTCAAAAGCAACGTCACCACAGTGGCAATCACCAGAGCCGGAACCAGAAAATCCCCATAATTCACCTGACACTCAAAGATTTCGCAAAAAGAAACCCATATGCCATAGATGGTACAGCCCAAACTGCACGGCACGATCAAATCCTGCTTATCCATTCCCCCTCCTGCTCCCTTCATCAAACATACAACTCCTGCTTCCGCAGTTTCTCCTCCCCATCCTTGCCCCCATAATCAGCCACCACTTCCCCATTGCGCAGGCATTGCAGCCTGGCATTCAGCGTCAATCTGGTATTCCCGCAATTTCCCCGATATTTCTCTTGATGCCACTCCTCCAGCGTCAGCCCTTCCGGAGCGCTGCCAAAATCCTCCAACCTCTGGAAGAAGAGATACACCTCCTCCTGACTGCGTATCTCCATGCGCCGCACATCCTGCCTTCCGGCATCATACCATACAAGATAATGAGAACAGCCATTCTCCACCAGAGAAAAAGAAATGGACAGGGCGATTTTCAGATATTCCTCCATATTCCTAGCGAGAGATTTCTTCCTTGTCCCCCTCTTCCGCACTTCTCCATAATCTAAAAACATGCATACCGGACATCCGATTTCAGCGATACGCTCATTTACCATGAGATCTTCCGTCTTGGCTGTCAATTTCCAGTGAATATCCCGCAGCCGGTCTCCCGGCTGGTAATCCCTAATCTGCCAGGATTCCCTGGGCTGGCTCTCCTCCCTCACAATCTGCTCTTCCTTCTCCTGAGCATAATCTCTAGTATTTCGCCCCACCATCACGGGAACCATGACCTTCTCCGGAAAAACACTGAGAATCGCCTCCTCTCCCATTCTCCTGCGAAAGATAGGAAAACACAGCATCCCTAGGAAATCATATATCTGAGCATTTTTAATTTGGAGGATAATCCTCCCGGAATGCTTTGGCATGAATCCCAACCGAATCCTCGTTTCCCCCGCCCGGCTCCCACCGCCGGGAACCGTAGCATAAAAAACGGTGGTCTTCTTCTCGCCAAACATAGGATAGCGCTCCTGCACCCGAACCTTCACCTTTCCCACTGGCAGCCTTCGCCGATTTGCCACCAGCAAATCCACCGGAAGGATTTCCCCCACCTCGCCCATATCCGCAGATGGCAAGATGTGCACCGTGACCTTTCCCGCCATGTACAGCAGGTAGGCAGCCATCAGCACCCCGGCAATGATTTCCCCATAGCCCACCAAAATCACAACCACCGGCTTAGCCGGTGGTTTGCTCAAGCCCTATAAGGGC
>CASGVX010000067.1 GCA_949346185.1 uncultured Lachnospiraceae bacterium | reverse complement strand
CATATGCCTTCCTGTACTCTTCCGCCTGCCCATCTCCTGCCTGCGGAAAAGTCTTTGCCGCCAGCACCCTTCCCACGGGAATGGGCTCCAGAACGTCCTCCGTCACGATTTCAGATTCCACCAGAATCTTTCGCAGATCTGCCATATACTTCAATCCAAATACTGTCTGAAAGGACTGTTTTTCCGAAGCCGTCTTGTATATCTTGTACACCGCCTTCATATCTGACATATCTGTATGGGCAGACAAATACGAAATGGTCTCCCGCTCCTTATTCGCCTGCTCAAAATCCTTTCGGTTCTGAAAAACATATCCATCAATCACATAAGATTCCGCCATCACTTCTTTTCATCCCTCTCATAGGTTGTTTCTTTGTCAATCCACGACTTCACTTTCTCAATCAGCGCAGTATGTTCCAAATAATTCTTGTTGCTCTTCTCATAATCCTCCTCGCTGTCATAGGAAGATTTATTGTCTTCATACTCCTCTTCCAGCAAGGAGGCATATTCTTTCTTGGTATAGGAAATCCCCTCCTTGTTGGCTACTGCCTGCGCCACCATTATCTCTTTCACCGTATCCAGTGCCAATTCCTCCAGCTGGTTTTCCACAAAATCCGGCTCGTCCGCAAAACCAAAGGATTGGAAAATCTCATCATGGGTGCATCCCTGCACGTCTGCCATATCATAATATCCTTGGAGTACCTCCTCCTTGGCAGCGGCCACCATATCCTCTGGATAATTCTTGATATCGGATTTCTCCATCACCTCGCTCCAAGCATACTCCGCCTTCTCTTCCTCCGCAGACTTCTCCAGCTCTTCCTTCAGATGCGCATTGTATTCCTCCACCGTCTGATAATCAGAAATCGACTGTATAAATTCATTATTATAGTCTGGCTCAATGGCATCTCCGCATATATATTTCAGTTTCAGCTTGAATTTTGCCGTCTTGCCATCAATGCGATCATTGCCATAAGCGCCCTCCGGCACCTTCACAGAAACTTTCTTCGTCTTGCCCGTCTTCATGCCGATGAAGGCGTTTTCAAAATCTTCCAGCCACTCTCTGCCCCCGATGTCAATATAATCGCTGCCGCACAGTTCTTCCATCTTCACCCCGCCAATGCGGCCCTCGAATTCGCCGTACACCATGTCTCCGTCTCGGGCAGTCCCTTTCTTCTGCTCGTAATTGGTGTACTCTTGAATAACGCTGTCTATCTCATTCTGCAAATCCTCTTCCGTGGGCACTAGGGAGATTTTCAACCCTCGGTATTTCCCCAGCGAAACCTCCTTTGCCACCTTATAATATTTTCCGGACTTCTCCTTCTCCACCTGTTTTTCCTTGGCAAGCTTCGTCCTAGTGCGGTTCAGCCCATACCCAAAGAATGCGCCTATGGCAAAGCCAATCGCCAAGCCGCCTGCCAGACAGCCCGCCGCTATGATCTGCCAGCGCTTCTTCCCATCCTTTTTTTGATTCCCCGGCATTCCTGCCACCGTGCCACTTCCTCCGTTATTTTCAGATTGTTTTCCTGCGCCTTCTCCTTTTTGTCCATTTTCTATTTCCATCTCTTTTTCCTGTTTATCCCCTGACATTCTCTCCTATTCCTTTCTATCTTCCTATGCAGCATGCCGACATGACGAACGCCATGGGCTTCTGCATAACGGCAAAATCCTCCTATCAAACACCTGCCGCCTAGCCCGGCAAGCACCCATCATCCTCCCCGAGAAAAAAACGGAACCAGCTGCCCAACATTTTGGATCACATAATCTGCTCCATACTCCTCCAGCTCCCCGGCAGGGGCAAATCCATAATAAACGCCCAAGCTGGCAATGCCACATTCCTTTGCCCCTATGATGTCATGCTTCCTATCTCCAATCATAATAACATCCCCTCTTTCCTCCTCCGTTATCCCCAGCCTGCGAAAAGCCTCCCGAATCACATCAGACTTCCGGCTTCTGCTGCCGTCCAAAGTGCTCCCCGCCACCTGATCAAAATACTTCAAAAGACCAAAATGCTCCAAAATCCGCAGAGCATAGTTCTCCGGCTTCGACGTCGCCATGGCAATTCCATACCCCATCTCTTTCAAACTGCCCAAGGCCTCCTCCATCCCATCATACACCCTATTTTCAAAAAGCCCGGTCACGCTGTACCGTTCCCGATATTTGGCAGCGGCCTCCTCCGCCGCCTCGCAGGTCATTCCCGCAATCTCCTGAAATCCATCCACGAGGGGCGGCCCAATATAAGAAAAAAGCATTTCATCAGGAGGAATCTCCAATCCCGCTGCCCGGTAAGCGTGCTTCACGCAGTTCAAAATCCCCTCCTGTGGATCCGTCACTGTTCCGTCCAAATCAAACAACAGGTATTTCCATCCCATCTGCCATTCCCCTTTCTCCCATTCACAATATAACTGCGTCAGCTGTTATTATCTCATAATCTTCGTTCATGATCTTGCTGCGCCCCCACACGCAAGCTTGCTCGATCCGCCTATCATTATATCATAACCTGAATGCCACGGGCAAGCACCTCCCATGCTTCGTATAGTCATGCAGGCTTCAGAGCAACATCGCAATGTACAAAGGCTTCTGCTTTCGTGCCCGCCTAGTTTAACCATAATAGCAAACAAAGAGAGCCAATGTACATTGGCTCTCTTTGTCGGATGGCTTTCACCATCCAGCGTATAATAGGGTGGGAGTAGAAAGTTTTCACTTTCTGATTACCATCATAGTGGTTTATTGTGTCCTCTTTGTGTCCGTATTGTGAACATTTTGTAAACATTCGCCCAACTCTAGATTTATTTTTGTCAACTCATTATTTGATTTATTTTCTTATGAAAATATTCTAATTTATTTAAAAAAGAAAGAAAAACTCAAAAAAAGTTAATTTTTTCAAATAAACAATTGAATTTTTGCTACAATCATGCGATACTATAAAATAGGGCAATGTGGATTGTGTCCACCGGGGTAGACGGGGAGCCAAAATATTATATAAGGAGGATTTTTAGTAATGGCACTTAAAAATCAGTTTTTAATTGACTTGCTGGAAACAGTAAAAAAGAGAAATGCCGGAGAACCCGAGTTCATCCAGGCAGTGACGGAAGTATTTACTTCTTTGGAACCAGTGGTGGAGAAGAGGCCTGACCTTGTGGAGGCAGGAGTGTTCGAGCGCATCGTAGAGCCCGAGCGCCAGATATTCTTCCGGGTGCCTTGGGTAGATGACAATGGCAAGACCCAGGTAAACAGGGGATTCCGCGTTCAGTTCAACTCAGCAATCGGACCTTACAAGGGAGGCCTTCGCCTTCACCCCTCCGTTTACAGCGGCATCATCAAGTTCCTGGGATTTGAGCAGATATTCAAGAACAGCCTGACAACCCTCCCTCTGGGCGGCGGCAAGGGCGGCTCCGACTTCGATCCCAAGGGAAAGAGCGACGGCGAAGTAATGCGTTTCTGCCAGAGCTTCATGACTGAGCTGTGCAGGCATATCGGCCCTGACTGCGACGTTCCTGCCGGAGACATCGGAACCGGCGCCAGAGAAGTTGGATATATGTTCGGCCAGTACAAGAGAATCCTCAACGAGTGGACAGGCGTCCTCACCGGCAAGGGACTGACTTTCGGCGGCTCCCTCACCCGCACAGAGGCAACAGGCTATGGCTTGTGCTACTTTACAGACGAGATGCTGAAAGCAAACGGAAAGAGCTTTAAAGATCAGACAGTTGTCATCTCCGGTTCCGGCAACGTGGCAATCTATGCTACCCAGAAAGCAACCGAACTGGGCGCAAAGGTTGTTGCCCTGTCTGACTCTGCCGGATATATCTATGATCCTGACGGGGTCGAACTGGATCTGGTGAAACAGATTAAAGAAGTTGAAAGAGGAAGAATCAAAGAGTACGCTGAAAGAACCTCCCATAAGAACGTAACATATACCGAGGGATGCAGCGGAATCTGGACGATCAAATGCGATATCGCCCTTCCCTGCGCAACGCAGAATGAAATTGATGCTGACAGCGCAAAGGCTCTGGCTGCTAATGGCTGCTATGCCGTAGCAGAGGGCGCTAACATGCCTTCCACACCGGAAGCCATCGACGTATACTTCGATAACAATATCCTCTATGGACCAGCAAAGGCTGCCAACGCTGGCGGCGTTGCCACTTCCGGCCTGGAAATGACCCAGAACTCCCAGAGGCTTTCCTGGACATTTGAGGAAGTGGATAACAAGCTGCACGACATCATGAAGGAAATCTTCAAGTCCTGCGACGAGGCGTCAAAAGAGTATGATATGGAAGGAAATTACATGGCAGGCGCAAATATTGCCGGGTTCCTGAAGGTAGCCGAGGCAATGAAGGCACAAGGCTGCGTATAAAAAAGGTGAAAAGAATTTCTAAGTCGATAAAATACATCGACTTAGAAATTCTACGATTTTCACCAAGGTGCTGGAACAGCACCTAAGAAGAACGGTGCTAGACATCCAGTGGATGTCTGTTAAGCACGGACCGGAGCGGAGCGGAGAAAATCCGGCGTTCTTCACATCGAAATATTGCGCAGTTTCCTATACAACAAAACAGGGCATCGAATTTTTCGATGCCCTGTTTTGTTACAATTTTCTATACTGCGTCCCATGACGCCTCTTTGACGCCATCTGATTTACTTAAATTTTTTGTAGCCGCTCTTTTTCAACTTCTTTACGTTGGCCTTGTTGACTTTCTTGGAACCGCCTGTGACTTTGATCGTCTTCTTGCAGCCCTTGAATGCTCCTTTCTTCACGGATATCTTTTTCCGAAGGGTTAATTTCTTTAATGCCTTGCAATTCTTAAAGGCGCCTTGGTTGATCTTACTTACTCCCTTGGCAGTCACGGAGGCCAGTTTCTTGCAGCCGCTAAATGCATTTTTGGGAATGCTCTTAATGCCAGTTCCCAAAGTTACCTTTTTCAGTTTCGCAGAATTCTTGAATGCGCTGTTGCCAATCGCTGTCACTTTGTATGTGATACCGGAATAGGAAACTTTGTTCTTCACATTGACGGAAGACTTCTTCTTACCCGAAGAGGAAAGTCCAACCACGGATACCTTCCCGGGGACATTTTTCAATGCGCTAGCGGTAACCTTATACTTGAGGCTGCCAGATGTAAAAGTCTTATTCCTAGCCAGATACACAGGATTTTTGGTATTGCCGGGTTTCTGGATATTGCCCGAAGGGTTCTGGGTACCGCCGGGATGGTTGGGAAAGCCGCCAGGCCCTGGCGTTTCCCACGGAAAATCATCCCAATCCTTCTCTACGCTAATGGGAACCTCTCCCTTCACATCCTCCAACTTATAAGGATTCAGTTCGCAGAATGCAATCATCTCATTCTCGGTCACATACCATTTCACCAGGCCATCTGAAGTCATGATTGGTTTGCAGTCTGATAATCGAAGTTTGGTTTCAACCATTTTCGATGCCAGATTCCCTTCTCCGTCTACCGTTACCATTTTTACAGATACGGCCTTCGTGGCACTATTGTACTCCTCCCACAGAATAAGGAACTGCCCCTCATTCAGTTTCACAATATGGGGCGTCCTCGCCGTGATCTTGGAATCCGAAGCATAGTCTGTCAGCCAGACCGTGCGGGTTTGGGACAGGGATTTTTCTGTCGCTGTCAAAAAGATATTCCGGGCTCCCGACGTTGCCTGCTTTGCCTGATCTACGGAATTGCCCACGATCAGGCACTGCCCTTCGGAGAGTTCCAAGCCGCCCACTGACACGCCTGTATCGTTATTTCCTACGGTCTCGATAGGCAGAGGCAGCGTATATGCCACGTCGGTAATTTTCCCACCCAGATCGCACCGGGTCAGGGTAACGGCTCTCGTGGGAAAGGCATCCCCATGGTCAACGCGGAATGCATATTTTCCATCGGTCTGCACATATTGGTTAAAAGAGTGACTCACATATCCTGTCTGGGCGATATTCATTATGTCATAGTAGGACTGCTCTATCTCCATAGACTCTTCCTTTAGCACATATGTCATATTGGCCTGGTGATACACGCCGTTAGAATCCGCATACATCTCATGGCAGGTATGGATATACAGTCTGCCATCATCGGTTTCTGACATGCGCAGGGAGCCGGCCTCAAAGGGAATATAGGTATTGGCCCCCTTGACCGAAGCCTGGCCCTGCCGCTGCCAGTCTTTGCCGTATTTTACAATCCGCATGACTTCCACGGAATCCGACTCTGACGCATTCTTCTGTCCAAATACCAGATAATTCCCATTTTTCCCAGCGTAAAATCCGCCAAATTTGGGAAGTTCCGCCTCCAGCACCTGGTCAGAAAGAAGTTCATAGTTCCTGGAATAATTCTCAATCTGCACGCCAATGTCCGGTATGTACTCCACCCTGGTCAGCGACTGATCTTTATTTTCCACGAAATAGGAATGAACTACCTTGCCATAGACGGAATAATTGTTGTCTGAATAATTATTGCTTCTCGCTCCCGTCCCGGTGACCACATTCTTTTCTGGAACGATGATGTTATCTGCGGTAACCCTAATCTCTACGGAGGCGCTGACTGCGTCAGATACCTTTGCCGTCACCGTAGCGGTTCCTTCTTTCCATGCCGCCACCTTTCCGCTTTGATTGACCGACAAAATGCTATTATCACTGCTGGACCATTCGGGAAGCAGTTCATACTCCTTATCCTGCCCTGTAATGGCAAGTGCTTGGGTAGCGCCCACCTTCATGGTGGTTTCTTCTGCCTGAATCCCAATCTGTCCCGGAGCTCCCCAATCCAAAATCTCCATATAATAAGAATCCTGTTCTTTCTCAATAGCGATAAGATGATCCCCCATCTGCAGCAGATCGAATACGTCGTGTGCTGTCTTGCCAGTGGCGATCTTCCGGCGGGTGGACAAATCATACTCGACAAGAGTATTGTCGTTTTCATAGATTATCATACTGTTACTTTTTTTGTTATACGCTGCCCGTACCCCGATACTGGCTAAGTCCATGGAATCATCGCTTCCTTTCTGCGCGGACCTCCCTACCGTCAGAACACTGGCAATCTCGTCCTCTTTGCTGGAGGATGAGTCAAACACTTGGACTCTCCCCAGTGAATTGCTGGTTGTAACCAGATATTTCCCGCCCAAGAATTCGGCCCCCTTCTGATGGTGCAGATAGGAATCCTGGCACACAAATTCCAGACAGCCCAGAGATCTGGTGATAATACCATCGAGAAATTCAGTATAGGTCTCTACATACTGCATCTTGTTTCCCACCACTTTTCCCATGGTGATTCCCCTTCCGAGACGGCCATAGCCCCAGGAAGAAAATTCATATCTGGATTCCATGTAAAAATTACCAGTCGCGGCATCAAAACCATGAAATGCATACACATTTGCCCCCAGAGTCAGATCCGATATCCGATTCCCATCTTCTGACATCAGGGAGATTGCATATTTGCCATAGTCGTTTACCATTCTGGCAATGTAGATCCTGCCCTGATCATCTGCCCCGATGGCAGATGTCTGAAATCCCGGCGCGGCAAATCGGGACAGGATGGACTGGGTTTCCAGATCATAGATATAGCACATATTGTCACCCAGGATATACAGTTTATCGTTGGCGACAAATGCATCAAAGGAAATCCATTCGCCAAGTGCAGATGTGTAATCGCCAAATGCCAGCAATCTCCGATATTGCTTGTTCACCAGGGAATAAAAGCCAAACTCCTTATTATTTAGGAAATACACACCGTGCAGTTTTTCCGATGGAATTTGTCTGGTCAGATCGAAACTGGATGTATAATCCAGCACATTTTCCAGAGCACTCAGGTCACGGGACGGGACTGAAAAATCCTTCCCTGTGACGGTAATGGAAATGCTCGCCGAATACTGTCCGTCTGCGCTTTCTGCCCTGATTTCCGTATTCCCTGATCCCACTGCATTCACATACCCGGTATTCGATACCACTGCCACCTCCTGGTCAGAACTGCTCCATGTAAATTCCAACGCCAGAGAGGGATCCAGCAGGGCGACCAGCTGCGTGGCTCCTCCCACGGCTAACTGCCTTGTATCAGCCTGGATCGCAAGGCTCTGTTCACCCTTTAGATGCAGGATATCCCTCCAGAACACATTCCCATCAGGCCATGAAGTCTTCGCTTCATCCCATGTTCCCCCTATGGTATCATCCGTGGAAGAATCATAGAAAATCGTGGTGTAATCTATTTTCTGCCGTCCGGAATCGAATCCAATGGGCGCCTGCCCCTCAAATATGATATATTTTAAAGCCCCACAGTGATGGATTGCTTTTTTGTCCATTTCTCTAACCGTATCCGGTATTACCAGTTTTGAGATGGAAGAATTTTTCGGAACGATTACCAGCCGTGTTTTGTCCTTGTCATAAACAATGCCATGATCTGAAACAAAATTTTGATTTTCCGGATCTACTTCTACCTTTTCTAATTGACCACACTCGTTAAACGTAGCCCCCTCTATTCCTAATACATTTTTAGGAATAAAAATCTGCTTCAAACTGCTCCCGGAAAATGCACCGTCGCCAATGCGCGTAAGCTGCATTGGCAGGGAAATCTCCTGAAGCTCCTCGCAGCCAGCAAATGCACCGGCGCTAATTATTTTCAGACTCTGGGGGAGCGTAACCTTCTGCACATTCTTCAAGCCTCGGAATGCACCATTTCCAATCGCTGTCACGCCTTCTTCCAGCACGATGGATTTAATACGGTCATGGCATGGAAAATGAGGTGCGTAGTATGCGATGTAATTCTCCATCGCCCCCTCTCCGGATATGGTAAGCACGCCGGTGTCCCGGGAAAGCTGCCATGTGAGATTCTCCCCGCAAGTACCCGTCAAATCCTTTTCACTGACAAAAGTCAAATAATTTTCCTCCGCATAAGTCTCTGCCGTGGAACCAGGTTTTCCATACAATGTAAAGGGGGCTTTGTTATAACTCCCCGACGACCCACTCGAACAGTAGAATCCGATGGCATGATTGCCAATATTTTTCACCTTTTCCGATACGTCCAGCGAACACAGAGATACACACCCCAAAAAGGAATAGTCCCCAATAGACGTGACGGAATCCGACAGCGATACCTGCTCTAGATCATAGCAGAAAGCAAAAGAATTGGCTCCCACCGAGGTGACGCCGCCTTGAATCTCAACTGATTTAATGTCACCTGAATATGCCCTAAATGGAGATTTCGTCGCATGCTCATAATCTGTCATTGCGCCAGTTCCGCTAATCACCACTTTGCCGGTAGACAACTGAATTTCATAATTCACATTCTCGCCGCATTTCCCTGTCAGCCCGCTGGACGCCTTGGCTCCATCCGAATCCCCGGCAAACTTGCGGTAATCATATCCGTCTGCGGGCTCATATCCCGCCCCATCCTCTGCCTTCGCTTTCGGCGTCCGCTCTTTCGCCCCATTAATCTCCGGCACCACCTTTGTCACT
>CASGVX010000066.1 GCA_949346185.1 uncultured Lachnospiraceae bacterium | reverse complement strand
ATAAAAACAGCCACAATTTCCCAAGTACCAAGCGGAAAATATTATGTGCTGCATCAATTGTTAGAACAATCTGGTGCATTCCCCTAGATTTATGATAGGATTGGGAACTATTTTGATGGGGTTTTTTACAGTGAGATTTTTTCTGAACAATCCCTATGATATTTTGACGATTTTCACAAGCAAACGACGAAAAATACTTGATAATCTGGTGGATTTGATATATTATTAACAAGGGAGTGCATTACTCTGAATATACTTTATGCCCTTTTCGTATGGCGGCGCTACTGAAGGCGGCATGTCAGTTTCGTTGCTATTCACAGTGGGCAGAAGAGGTACAAGTAATGTAAATGGCAGTATTGTACTATGCTATTTAGATGGGTGGGACAGTTCTGCCGCTAAATTAATCATATAAGGAGGATTTAGAAACTATGGCAAAGAAAGTTGTATTAGCAGGCGCTTGCCGTACTGCGATCGGCAAGATGGGCGGAGGGCTCAGCACGACTCCGGCACCGGTACTTGGTTCAGTGGTAATCGAGGAGGCTCTCAAGAGGGCTGGCGTACCTAAGGATCAGGTGGATCACGTATACATGGGATGCGTTATCCAGGCCGGACTGGGGCAGAATGTGGCACGTCAGGCTTCCATCAAGGCCGGTCTGCCGATCGAGACTCCTGCAGTTACTGTGAATGTGGTATGCGGATCTGGTCTGAACTGCGTAAATATGGCTGCCCAGATGATTCAGACAGGGGATGCGGACATCGTGGTGGCAGGCGGTATGGAGAACATGTCCATGGCTCCTTACGCTATGATGCAGGGTCGCTATGGATACCGCATGAACAATGGCAAGTTGGTGGATACCATGGTGAATGATGCATTGTGGGATGCCTTCAATCAGTATCACATGATGATTACTGCCGAGAATGTGGCAGAGAAGTGGGGACTGACCAGGGAAGAACTGGACGAGTTCGCTGCAAGCAGCCAGCAGAAGTGCGAGGCAGCCATTAATAACGGCGGATTCAAGGATGAGATTGTACCGGTTCAGACTGGCGTGAACAGAAAGACGAAGGAGCCGATTATCTTTGATACGGATGAGGGTCCCCGCGCTGGAACCACGGCAGAGAGCCTTTCTAACTTGAAGTGCTGCTCTGGCAAGGAGGGTGGCTTGGTGACTGCAGGCAACGCGTCCGGCATCAATGACGGTGCGGCTGCCATCGTGGTAATGAGCGAGGAGAAGGCGAAAGAACTGGGCGTGACTCCTATGGCTACTTTCGTGGGCGGTGCGCTGGGCGGCGTTGACCCATCTATCATGGGCGTGGGTCCTGTGGCATCTACGAAGAAATTGTTTGAGAAGACAGGCCTGACGATTGATGATATTGATGTCGTGGAGGCAAATGAGGCATTTGCTGCACAGTCTGTGGCAGTTGCAAGAGATTTGAACTTCGATATGTCCAAAGTGAATAAGAAGGGCGGAGCCATTGCTCTGGGACATCCCGTGGGCGCTTCAGGATGCCGTATCCTGGTAACGCTGCTTCATCAGATGGAGGCAGGCCAGAAGGGACTTGCCACTCTGTGTATCGGCGGCGGCATGGGCTGCTCCACGATCGTAGAAAAATAACAAGAAAAATTGTTCTAAGATATATGGCATGTGATGCCGTGCAAGGACAGCTGTATTTCATAGATTGAAAATGCTGAAGCGTTTTGCATGAACTTGGCGAAAGGGTCACGGTGACATGCGAGAGTTTCTACGGTTTGCATTGCAGGCTGATGCGCATGGAAGAACGCATAGACAGCGTTCTTCCCATGGTTTTACAAATTTATGAAGCAACATTGAAAAATGAAACTTAAAAGGAGAGAGATGATGGATTTCATTTTATATGAAGTTGATGGAGCGGTGGCTACCATTACAATTAACCGTCCCAAGGCGCTGAATGCGCTGAATAGCCAGGTGCTGGACGAACTGAGCGCTACGCTGGATGCAGTGGATCTGGATACGGTGCGCTGCTTGATTCTGACAGGCGCAGGGGAAAAGTCTTTCGTGGCAGGCGCCGACATTGGAGAGATGAGCACGCTGACAAAGGCGGAGGGCGAGGCTTTCGGAAAGAAGGGAAATGACGTATTCCTGAAATTGGAGTCCTTCCCCATCCCTGTCATCGCTGCCGTAAATGGATTTGCTCTGGGCGGCGGATGCGAGATTTCCATGAGTTGCGATATCCGCATCTGTTCAGATAACGCTATGTTTGGCCAGCCGGAAGTTGGCCTTGGCATTACGCCGGGATTTGGCGGCACCCAGAGGCTTGCCCGCCTGGTAAGCCCCGGCATGGCAAAGCAGTTGATTTATACGGCAAGAAATATCAAGGCGGACGAGGCGTACCGCATTGGCTTGGTCAATGCCGTATATCCTCAGGAGGAACTTCTGCCCGCTGCCAAGAAGATGGCTGCCGGAATCGCCATGCAGGCGCCCATCGCAGTGCGCAACTGCAAGAAGGCGATCAATGACGGCCTTCAGGTAAGCATTGACGAGGCGGTGGTAATCGAAGAGAAGCTTTTCGGCGACTGCTTCGAGACAGAGGATCAAAAGGCAGGCATGGGCAACTTCCTGGCTCCCAAGGATCAGAAGGTAAAGGTTGTTGACTTCAAGAACTGCTAATGCAATGTGCTTTATGTTGACTTTAATATAAACATAGGGAGAATGTCGGCGATAAACTGGCATTTTCCCATAAAAAAATGAGATGGAGGTAATTTTCAATGAAAGTTGGAGTAATTGGTGCAGGTACGATGGGTCAGGGCATCGCAAAAGCATTTGCCATGACAGACGGTTATGAGGTTGTTCTCTGCGATATCAAGCAGGAATGGGCTGATGGCGGCAAGGACAAAATTGCCAAGGGCTATGCCAGATTGGTAGAAAAAGGAAAAATGACTCAGGAGGCAGTGGATGGAATTTTATCAAAGATTACTCCGGGCCTGAAAGAGGATTTGTGTGCAGACTGCGACTTGATTGTAGAGGCAGCTTTCGAGGATATGAAGGTCAAGAAGGACACGTTCTCAGAGTTAGATAAGATTGCAAAGGAAGGCTGCATTTTCGCTTCTAATACATCCAGCCTTTCCATTACAGAGATTGGCAATGGGCTGTCCCGTCCGATGATTGGCATGCATTTTTTCAATCCTGCTGACCGCATGAAATTGGTCGAGGTCATTGCAGGCGTGAATACTCCGGCAGAAACGGTAGATTCTATCAAGAAGATTTCTGAAGAAATTGGCAAGACACCGGTACAGGTAAATGAAGCTGCCGGCTTCGTCGTAAACCGTATTCTGATTCCAATGATCAATGAAGCTGCATTTATTAAAATGGAAGGTGTTTCTGATATTGCCGGCATTGATGCTGCTATGAAGCTGGGGGCTAATCATCCCATGGGGCCATTGGAGTTAGGTGATTTCATTGGTTTGGATATTTGTCTGGCAATCATGGATGTTCTGTATAATGAAACGGGAGACAGCAAGTATCGCGCTTGCCCGCTGCTCCGCAAGATGGTTCGCGGTGGCAATCTGGGTGCAAAGAGCGGCAAGGGATTCTACATTTACAATGCTGACAGGACCAAGACACCTGTTGATGCTCAATAGATTATAATAAATCGTTCTATATCAACAAAAGATGTTGTTTGAGAATGATTATACTTCATAATCAAAAGTATATTTTAATGAAAGGTGGTAAATGAAATCATGGATTTTACATTAAGTAAAAAGCATGAGATGGCGAGACAGCTTTTCAAAGAGTTCGCCGAGACTGAAGTTGCGCCTCTGGCTCAGGAAACGGATGAGACAGAGCAGTTCCCTGAGGAGACTGTGAAGAAGATGGGAAAGAGCGGGTTCTTAGGAATTCCGGTGCCGAAGGAGTATGGCGGACAGGGTGCTGACATCCTTACATATATTATGTGCGTGGAGGAACTGTCCAAGGTCTGCGGTACTACCGGCGTTGTGGTTTCCGCACATACATCTCTGTGCGTAGACCCCATTCTGACTTATGGTACAGAGGAGCAGAAGAAGAAATATCTTCCTGACCTGTGCAGCGGCAAGAAAGTAGGCGCTTTCGGCCTGACAGAGCCGGGTGCCGGAACGGATGCCCAGGGCGTGCAGACAAAGGCCGTGCTGGATGGAGATGAGTGGGTGCTCAATGGATCCAAATGCTTCATCACCAATGGAAAGTATGCAGACGTGTACATCATCATTGCCTATACAGATATTGTAGAGGATCGCAGGGGACGGAAGGTGAAGAAATTCTCCGCATTTATCGTTGACAAGGATACGCCGGGCTTCACATTCGGTACCAAAGAGAAGAAGATGGGCATCCGGGGTTCCGCAACATACGAATTGATTTTCCAGGACTGCCGCATCCCGAAGGATGCTCTTCTGGGACCGCAGGGCAAGGGCTTCCCGATTGCAATGCACACGCTGGACGGCGGACGTATCGGCATCGCTTCTCAGGCACTGGGTCTTGCAGAGGGCGCATTGGAGAAGACCATTGAGTACACGAAGGAGAGAAAGCAGTTCGGACGTTCTATTTCCGCACAGCAGAATACCCAGTTCCAGCTTGCTGACATGGCTACAAAGGTGGAGGCTGCCAAGAATCTGGTATACAGGGCTGCATTAAAGAAGCAGGAATTTGCAGATGGCGCCAAGGTATCTTATTCTGTAGAAGCTGCTATGGCTAAGCTCTATGCAGCAGAGGTTGCGATGGAAGTTACCACGAAGGCTGTTCAGCTGCACGGCGGATATGGCTACATCAGGGAGTACGATGTGGAGCGCATGATGCGTGATGCGAAGATTACAGAGATTTACGAGGGAACTTCAGAAGTTCAGCGCATGGTAATCTCAGGTAGCTTGTTGAAATAGTGGGGCGGAACGCAAAACCAGCGTTCGTTGCCGATAGCGTTACAATATAATTTGAATAAAGGAGTGACAAAGCCGTGAAAATAGTAGTATGTGTGAAACAGGTTCCGGATACCAAGGGCGGAGTAAAGTTCAATCCTGATGGAACTTTGGACAGAGGTGCTATGCTTACCATTATGAACCCAGACGACAAGGCTGGCTTGGAAGCAGCACTGAGATTGAAAGATGAGTATGGTGCAGAAGTGACTGTTTTGACAATGGGACTTCCAAAAGCAGAGGATGTGCTGCGGGAGGCTATGGCCATGGGCGCAGACAAGGGTATCCTCGTGACGGACAGGGTATTAGGCGGAGCCGATACATGGGCGACCTCTACCACGCTGGCAGGCGCCATTAGAAATATTGATTATGATTTGATTATTACAGGACGTCAGGCGATTGATGGAGATACTGCGCAGGTAGGTCCTCAGATTTCCGAGCATCTGGATATTCCTGTGATTTCTTATGCAAACTCTATCAAGATTGAGGGAGACAGCGTAGTGGTTCAGCGTCAGTATGATGACGGATACCATATGGTAAAGGCTCAGATGCCTTGCCTGGTAACTGCTCTTTCTGAGTTGAACGATCCTCGTTATATGACTCCCGGCGGCATCTTTGATGCTTTCGAGAAGGAGATTACTGTCTGGGGCAGGGCAGACTTGAAGGATGTGGACGATTCCAATCTGGGTCTGGCTGGTTCCCCCACCAAGATTGCCAAGGCTTCTGACAAGGTAAGAAAGGGAGCTGGCGAGAAGGTTGCTCTGGAGGCAGACGAGGCAGTGACCTACATCATGGACAAATTAAAAGAGAAGCATGTAATCTAATCAATGAAAAGGAAAAGTGGTGAATAAAATGGGTTTAGAAGAATATAAGGGTGTCTATGTCTTTGCACAGCAGGTAGACAATGAATTGAGCGGAATCGCTTTTGAGTTGCTTGGAAAAGCAAAAGAATTAGCCGCAGACCTTAGTACAGACGTCACAGCTGTATTGATTGGTTCCGGCGTGAAGGGTCTCACAGACCAGCTGGCTGAATATGGTGCAGATAAGGTAATCGTGGTAGATGATCCAGAGTTGAAGGACTACAGGACAGAGCCTTATGCTCATGCACTTTCTTCTGTCATCAATGAATACAAGCCTGAAATCGTGCTGGTTGGCGCAACGGCCATCGGCCGTGACTTGGGTCCCAGGGTTTCAGCGAGAGTGGCAACCGGCCTGACTGCTGACTGTACCGTTCTTGAGATTGGTGATTTCCCAATCAATCCGATTCCCAATCAGGAGCAGAAGCATAATCAGTTGCTGATGACCCGTCCTGCATTTGGCGGCAATACCATCGCAACCATCGCTTGCCCCGACAATCGTCCTCAGATGGCAACGGTTCGTCCCGGCGTGATGCAGAAGATTGAGCCTGTAGCGGGAGCAAAGGCTGAGGTCATTGAATACAATCCTGGATTTACTCCGGATAATAAGTATGTAGAAATTCTCGAAATCGTAAAAGAGGTTTCTGACGTGGTAGATATCATGGATGCTAAAATTCTGGTATCTGGCGGACGCGGCATGGGAAGCAAGGAGAATTTCAAGATGCTTCAGGATTTGGCAGATGTGATTGGCGGAACGGTGAGCTGTTCCCGTGCCGTGGTGGACAATGGCTGGATGCCAAAGGAGATGCAGGTGGGACAGACAGGCAAGACCGTGCGTCCTAACGTATACTTTGCCATCGGTATTTCCGGTGCCATTCAGCATACGGCAGGCATGGAGGAGTCCGATATCATCGTTGCAATCAATAAGGATGATACGGCTCCGATCTTTGACGTGGCTGACTACGGCATCGTGGGCGATCTGAATAAGATTGTTCCTAAGCTGACCGAGGCGTTGAAGACAGTTGTAAAATAATAAATGCTGATGCACTGATTTGTAAGTTCAATGCAGAGAAGGCGTAAGATATGAGCTGATACCTAGTATTGGCTCATATTTTTTGTAGTGCGGATAGAAAGATTTCTATGTAGTAGCTCCTAGGCTGCGTTGGAACAGGCAAAGGATGCATTCTTAAAATATAGAAGGAGAAAGAGATGCAGTATCAATATTATGGATGGGAGCATGCAGATGCCCCTGCAATGACAGACCAATACAAAGGCATTAAGACCCCCGCAGATCTGTATGATGCCTTATCTGCTATCTGGTGTGCCGAAACTTGCGCGCCTAGGATGCGGGGGGACTGGATGCCGGAAAATAAGACGCTGGGGCAGTGTTCCATCACGGCATTTCTGGCGCAGGATATCTTTGGGGGCAAGGTCTATGGGATTTTAAGGCCAGGTGGGAATTATCACTGCTATAATGTGGTTGGGGACTGCGTCTTTGACCTGACCAGCGAGCAGTTCGGGGAGGAAGTGCTTGATTATGAAAATAACCCGGAGCAATTTCGGGAGGTTCATTTTGCAAAGGAGGAGAAACGGCTGCGGTATGAGTATTTGAAAGAAGCATTGCGGAAGCAGTGTGGCTGACCGGGAAATGTCCTGCCAGCGGAGCTGCTGGTCGGCGCAATTCTTCGCCACTGCTAATCATCCGTCTTGGAACCTCTGCCGGTGATGGGAATGGGCTCTCCCAGATAGGTGGGCTTTTTGCGGAGCAGGCAGTAGGCCACATCCTTGGATCGGGCAACGACCTCCCTGGCATCCCGAATCCACTGTCCCCCATAATGTACTTCCTTTGCAGTCATTCCGTAGGCATCGATGCCCAGCTTTTCAGCGCAGTACAGGGCGCGGTAGAGATGGTATTTCTGGGTGATGATGACTGCGGAGGAGATTTGAAAGATATTCTTTGCCCGGTAGGCGGATTCGTAGGTGGAGAATCCCGCATGATCCATGAAAATATCGTCGGCGGGGATGCCTGCCTGGATGGCGTAGTCTTTCATGGCCTGAACTTCGTTGTAATCATTCCTGCCATGGTCTCCGGTCATCAGCAGGCGACGGGAGATGCCTTTCTGGTACAGGCTGATAGCGGCATTCAGCCTGTCTTTTAACATGAAGTTGGGGGAGCCGTCCTTTTTCAGCCCGGCGCCTAGCACCATGATGCAGTCAACTTTGGGCAGTCTGCCGGCCTGCGCCTGTCTATACAGTTTCTTGGAAACGCTTCCCTTAACATAAAAATTGATGCCGGTCAGTGTGAGTATCCCTAATATTCCAAGTATTATAAGAGAAAAAATCCCCCGTTTCAGCCATTGATATTTTCCTGACAGAATATGCTTCATCTTGATTCCCCCATTTCTGTACGTTGTGTTGTCCTTTTCTAACCCTATCTTAACATAAAGAATCTGTCGCTGCAATCCTATTACCTCGGCGGCTATATATCGCTATTTTTATTCGTCTAAATTACCGGTTGCATTTTGCATGGTTAAAATTCTGCGTAATTTTTTCTTGCAAACTCTGCTCATATCTATTACAATAAAAAGACAGGCAAAGGCGTACTGGAGGATATATTCGGTACGCCATGGTTTTGCATGAATGGATGGAGCAGACGAGAATGCTTGAAGGAGGATAAGATATGATAAAATTATATGATGGAGGCGTATATTTGGTCAATGGCACGGAGATTGTGGAGGATGGCGCCGATGCGGCTGCCAGGCTGCAGGATGCGTGCGGACAGGCTCCGGATAGAGAAGAGGCGGCGAAGGGAACCATGGCCTATGGCATTTTGGAGGCACACAATACTTCCGAAAATATGGAGAATCTTCAGATTAAATTTGATAAACTTACATCCCACGACATTACCTTTGTGGGAATTATTCAGACGGCCAGGGCTTCCGGGCTGGAAAAATTTCCAGTGCCCTATGTGCTCACCAATTGCCATAACAGCCTTTGCGCAGTGGGGGGAACCATCAATGAGGACGATCACATGTTCGGTCTGTCCTGCGCCAAGAGGTATGGCGGCATGTATGTGCCTCCCCACCAGGCGGTCATTCATCAGTTTGCCAGGGAGATGCTGGCCGGCGGGGGCAAGATGATTCTGGGCTCTGATTCCCACACCCGCTACGGTGCGCTGGGAACCATGGCCATGGGAGAGGGCGGCCCGGAACTGGTAAAACAGCTTCTGAACAGAACATATGATATCGCCATGCCCGGAGTGATCGGCATTTATCTGGATGGGAAGCCCGCGGAGGGGGTAGGACCTCAGGATGTGGCTCTGGCCATTATCGGTGCCGTGTTTGGCAATGGATACGTGAAAAATAAGGTGATGGAGTTTGTGGGGCCGGGAGTGTCCGGGCTTACTGCGGATTACCGCATTGGCATTGACGTGATGACCACGGAGACCACCTGCCTGTCCTCCATCTGGAAAACAGATGAGAAAATTAAGGAATTTTATGATATTCACGGAAGGAGCGAGGATTTCCAAGAGTTGAATCCGGCCTCAGTGGCTTATTATGACGGGATGGTCTATGTGGACTTGTCAAAGATCAAGCCCATGATTGCAATGCCGTTCCACCCCAGCAATACCTACACTATCGAGGAATTGAATG